>CAYZQX010000005.1:0-29467 GCA_964480615.1 uncultured Chitinophagales bacterium
CAAGCCATAGCGCAGATTCTTGCTACCTATGGCTAAAATAAAGTTGCAAGTAACCCGGCCGCAGGCATCGCCATATTTGCAAACTTATGAGTTATTTAGCAAGCCCTATATTTCTGCTAATACGTTTTCCTTTGGTGGCTAATGAAAAGGTCATCTAGCTTTTATTTTATCTAGGAATCGAGATATAGCAAGCTTATTTTAATACATTGTATTAAACCTAATTGTAATAGGGGATCGTAGTATAATTTTATTGATTAAATCCGCTTAATCATACGCTCTTCAACCCATCCTTCCTGGCCGGTTTCTAACTGCACATATAGCCAGTCATAATTGCGTTTTAGGATGCTTACTTTATTTCCTCCTGGTACTTGTATGGTTGTGCTTGAATTGTCTTGTGGACTTGTTTTAAGACTTACTAAGTAGGCAGTTATAATGGCATGGTTCTTATGGGGCTGTGTGGAATAATAGGTGATCATTAACAGCAAAGAAATTGTAAGTAATAGGGTAGGAAGTACATATAATGAATTGCCCGATTTGAATTGTTTGAAGCGTTTGATGAATGTTATATAACTTGTGATTAAAAGCAATAAAGCCAATAATCCCCATATAAAATTAGGAGTATTGCCTAATAGGTGGAGCAGTTTGTTTTTTGGTGCATATAGGGAATAGTGTTCAGCAAGTTGAGCCTGTGCTAGGCGAATATTTTCATTGATCTCCGATTGGTAAGGAGCTATTTTTTTTGCTGATTCGTAATAATAGAGTGCCTTAGGAAACTCATTTAAGTTATACCATGCATTTCCTATATTATATAACAAGCTCCACTCAGTAGGTGCTTGCTCCAACTCGTTTTGCCATGTAGCAATGGCTTCTTTGTATTTTTTTTGTTCGTAGTATTCGGATCCATTTTGTGCTTGAACTTGGGAACTCTGCAGCCATATCGTGGATAGGATCAATAATAATAAGGGATGGATAGCTGACTTATATTCTCTTGATATAATCATCATCTTTTGGATGTATGGTAAGTGTAGATTCATCATTAATACTTATTGTTTGTTAATATAACTATATACGCGTTCAATCCATTTCTCGGCTTTAGCAGCTGTGGTGGTAGGTGATTCAATTTCCTTATGCATATAGAGTGCTTGATCACATGCTTTCATCATCGTATGGTAATCGCTAATCCAATCTGTGGGAATACTAGTGTCGGTCAATATTGAGCTGATGTCTGCTTGTGGTGAACCATTATACAAGTGCTCTTGGATAAAGTTTTGAAGACCTTGCTTGATTTCTCTGTGGGTTATGGATGGTTTAGAATATCGAGCAGGAGACATGTAATTTTCCAGTGGCTTTGAGGTCTTGTGATTGGCCTTTTCTAAAGCTTGGATCTCTCTGTTTTTCTTAATTTTTAGAAATAGAAAAACCATCGCTATCAAGGATACCATATAGGATATACTCAATAGGCTGTTCCAAGGAATTATATTGACCCATGCAAGGGTGGGTTTGGTAATGATATCATTGATCTGTGCTGAGGCAGTGGGACCATTATCGCTGAGCATACTACCTCTAGTAATTGAAATGGGTATAGGGCTAGTGGCAATGGATTTATAGGACTTGCTCGTGGGGTCAAAGTAGTTGTATTGTATAGCAGGAATTAGTTGCTGTCCTTCGCGTTTTGGCAATACAGCATAACTGTATTTTATACTTCCTTGTAGGCTGTCTTTTACTACTTGTGTTGACTCTTGTATGGTAGGATCATATACATTCCAGTTCACGTCATTAGTAAAGATAGGGGGACTCAATAAATCAAAGTTTCCGCTGCCATTGAGTGATAGGGTTATGTTGATATTTTCGTCCGTGGTTATTTGGCTGCGATCAGCTTTGGAGGATAATGAAAAATTGCCTACTGCACCACTGAAGTCTTTTGGTTTTCCCTCTTCAGGTAGTGGTTTTACTTTTATATCCCTGGTCTTGGCGGCTATTTGATGGTTTTGGGTTCTAAAAAAATTGAACAAGCCACCGCTTGTTCCAGGTACTTGATAATTAATGGTTATGGCCATGGGATCGATGGTAAGTTTACCTTCTATTTGTGGGAATAGCAGGTATTTTCTCAGGTCTATAACATACCATTCCTGCCCATTGATGTTTTCGATCCTAGGGTTGGCCTGATTGGGGCTTATATCTTGTACTAGGAAACCATTAAATGTGGGATTCTCATGCATATCATAGTCTGTCACTTGTGCTTTGGAATACAGGCGGTAGGTGACGATTAATTGTTGGCCTACATACAGCTCATTGGTAGGAATGACCGCTTCGAATCTGAAAGCATCATCAGGAGAAAAGAGGGGATTATTTTGAGAGGGATTGGGAACTTGTGCATTGGGGCTTGGATGTTGAGGAAATGAAAAGGGGAAGTTTTGAAAAGGGTTTTGACTGGGATTTTGTGTTGATGGTTTTTGGGTACGCCCCTTAACGATGCTTACATTTATTTTTTGTGAATTATAGGTCTTGTTATTAATTTTCGCCTGCGCGGGTTCTATGCTATAACTGCCTATTTGTGATCCTACTAATCCATAAGACACCGATGCAGAACGAGTAATTTGTCCATTAATAATCTGTACGGAATTAGATTGATTGGGGCCACTGACAAGTTTTAATTTTCCAAAGTTTGGCTGTACAAAATCATTAATTGAAAGATCCTCAAGGCGATAGGTTATTTGGAATACTTCTCCTTCGCCTGCGGTAATCTCACGTGGTTCTGCGATGATTTTTTGAGCATTAATGGCATTAGAATTTACATTGATGCCCACCCATAGCAGGATGATAGCTTTGATTATGATCTGCTTCATTTCCATTACCAATCTTTATCTCTTTTATTGCTCGAAGGTGCGGTCTTAGCCCTTAGCTTCATCATTTTTTCCTGTGTTTTTAATTCCTCATTTCGCATAGCATCCAGCAGTCGCAAGGCATCTTCTTTTTTCATCTGTATGACCTGTCCGGGCTTGCCTTCGGAGGACTGGTTTTCCTGATCACTTTGATTAGCAGTGGCTCCTTCTTCTTTTTGCTTGTTAGGATCTTTTTCATCCTGTTTTCCACCACCATTTTTTTGATCATCTTTTTGCTCGCTATTCTTCGAATTTTGATTTTTATTTTGTTCCTTATTTTTTGAATCTTTTTCTTGATTTTGAGATTGCTGGTCTTGCTGTTCCTGTTGGTCCTGCTTGCCCTCTTCTCCTTGGTCTTGCTGCGATTCTTTATTTTTTTCTTGTTCCTGATCCTGCTGTTCTTGATTTTGTTCCTGATCTTGTTCCTTTTGGTCTTCTTCGGATGGAGGTGGTTGGTTCTTGAGCTGCTCATGGAGGAAGGCGAGGTTATATCTAGCGTCCTCATCCATAGGATTGAGTAATAATGCCTGTTTAAAGGCGTTATATGCGCCCCTTAAATCATTTTTTAGGAATAGGCAGTGTCCAATATTGTAATGCGCCTTGCTCTTCTCAGTATCGTTATTTGATAGTGCTAGCGCGTTTTTGAGCTTGGTGAGTGCCTGCTCATAACTGCTATCTATTGGAATATAACTCGTACCACAATTATAGGCCGCATTATAACTGTTTTGTTTTTCTATGGCCAGCAAGTATTTGCCTACTGCAAGGCTATATTCTGATTTGTCATAGTGTTTATTTCCTTGGGCTATTAAGCGATTGGGAGTATTCGCTTGTACTGTTGTACCAGTGCCAGTCACCAGGAAGCCAATTACTAAGAAGATACCCGCCTTGGGCCATCGGATTGCCTTTAGTGATTGCAGGTTCTTCAATTGCAGCTTTGAGCTTTGAAACAATAAGACAAGATTTAGTATCAATGCGATGAATACAAACCAAGAAAATTGATCTTCAAAATCGGTGAATACTCTTGCTTCAAAATCTTTTTTCTCTATCAGATTGATCTCCCTAACCACTGAAAAGGGGTCATCTCCCTTAGCAATTGAAAAATATTTGCCCTTGCCCTGATCGGCAATGTTTTTGAGGGTGGTTTCATTGAGCTTGGAGAGCACATAGCTGCCTGTTTCGTCAGTCTTATAGGTTCTTTTTGCGATGTCAGGGATTTTAGCACCTGCTTCAGTCCCCACACCTATCGTGTGTATAATCAATCCTTGCTCGGCGACTTCCTTGGCTATATTTGAAGCACCATCTTCATGGTTTTCGCCATCGGAGATCAGTATCAATGCCTTGTGTTTTTCATTCTCTTTGTCAAATGAGTTGTTGGCAAGGTTAATAGCCTCGGCAAATGCAGTCCCTTGCTGTGGTATAAGATCTGGGTTAAGTGTTTTGAGATATAAGCGCGCCGCGGCAAAATCAGTAGAGAGTGGCATCTGCAAGTATGCATAGCCAGCAAATACGATTAGGCCTACTCGATTGTCTTGAAGTTGATCCAGCAATTGCTGCACGTAGGTCTTTGTACGTTCGAGTCGTGAAGGGGCTATGTCATCAGCTAACATACTATTCGACACATCCACTGCTATCATCACATCCACACCTCTTCTCTTTACCTTCTCACTTTTTTTCCCTATTTGGGGATTAGCCAGTGCGATACTTATGAATACTATAAGACCTGATAACAGTAGGATGGAATAAGTAGTTAAGCGGCGATTACTTGGTGGAAGGATCTTGTCCAGCAGTTGTGGGTCGGCAAGATTTTGCGCATTGGTCGCCCTCCATTTTTTATAAAAATGGTAGAGTATTAAGAATATTGGTACAAGCAGAAAGAGTAGGAGGTATTCTGGCTTTTCTAATCTATACATAGTTGCGTTATGGCTATCTTGTCCCAGGCCTAAGTTATGCTGCGATGCCCTCGGATAGTTTTAGGCAAAAATATCTATTGTTTTGCAGTCCTGTAATAATTAAGTCTAGGATTAACATCTTTTAATCCAATGTGTTGCCCCAAATCACCACTTTGCATTAATAGCTAATCTGTAAAATAAAGTTATTTGGTTTCTAATGTGTAAGGACCATTTATAAGTATTTTCTATTATAGCTACGTTTTCTTTTGGCGATGCCTTACAGGCCCGGGCTTTCCAGGGCTACGCTGCGCTCCGGTACTGGGCTAGCTGACTTTTGACAAAAATAATATTAAGCAATTAAAAGCCAGCCAGCCCAGTACAAACCCTTCCTATCCCTATCGCGGGATTATGAATATACTAGAGCGATGGATTAACTAAAAAAAACATACTTGAACTTGTGATAGAATCAATCTTTGCAATGGATAGTTCATTATATGAATCAGGCAATTGTATCAACTGAGTTAATATCGCAATTAAAATATAGGATAGCAAGATGCAGGTTAAGATTACTTATCAAGAGCCTACTATGAATGCTTACACATTTAGAACGAATGTATTTCTATTTTCAAATAAAAAAAACTATTTGTTGTTGTTAAATTTGTTTGCGCAATCTTGCTACTGGTATATTGAGCTGCTCCCTATACTTGGCCACTGTTCGCCTTGCTATATTATAACCTTTATCCAGCAGTGACTTAGTCAGTTTTTGATCTGACAAGGGTTTCTTTTTGTTCTCGGCAGTGACTAGATCGGATAATATTTTTTTAACCTCTCTTGTCGATACTTCTTCACCGCTATCTGTCTGTAGGGATTCGCTAAAGAATGACCTCAATTGAAAAGTGCCAAACTCTGTTTGTACAAACTTGCTATTAGCCACCCTTGAAATAGTGGATATATCCAAGCTGGTATCATCGGCTATGTCTTTTAAAATCATCGGTTTGAGTTTGGTTTCATCGCCTGTTTTAAAATATTCATATTGATGTCTAAGTATTGAATCCATCGTGACGAACATCGTGTTTTGTCTTTGTCTTATAGCGTCAATAAACCACTTGGCGGCATCTATTTTTTGTTTTATGAATAGGATTGCTTCTTTTTGTTTTCGATCGCGCTGATGGCTGCGGCTATATTCCCTGAGCATGTGGATATAGTTATCACTGATGCGCAAGTCGGGGGCATTTTTTGAATTGAGTGTAATTTTTAATTCATCATTGTCATTGTATAAGATGAAATCGGGTATTACATAATTTTCAACATTTGAACTGCCAGCAAATCCGCTGCCCGGTTTTGGGTTGAGGTGCAATATTTCGTGTATGGCATCTTTTAGATCTTCTTCATCGATATCTAACTGACGCATCATCTTATCAAAATGCTTTTTTGTAAATTCATCAAAATAGTTCGTGATGATTTTTTCAGAAAGCGATAGATCCCTGCCTGACTCAGAGGCTTTTTTCTTGAGCTGTATCAATAGACATTCTTGAAGATCTTGTGCGCCCACACCCGCTGGCTCAAATTGTTGTACGATGTTCAGCGCCTGTTTCACCTCTTGTGGAGTACACTCTAGGTTCTGACCAAATGATAGATCATCGCATATCGACATAATATCTCGACGCAAGTATCCATCATCATCAATACTGCCGATCACCTGTAAAGCAATCGTCTTTTTTCTTTCATCAAGGCTCACCATCCCGAGCTGCTGAATGAGAAACTCGTGAAAAGTATTTTCCACAGGGATAGGGATATGCTTATTTTCCTCTGTGCCTGAAGGTGCATCCCCTTGTGACTTATAAGCACCTGGCGCATTATCGTCCTCGCGTATATATTTTTCATAATCGGAAAAGTCAAACTCTATTTCCGATTCTACTGGCGTAAATTCTTCGTTGTTTTCCTCTTCATAATCATTATCAACATCTAAAATGTCGGCCTCTTCCTTAGCGCCTTCATCTAGTGCGGGATTTATTTCCAGTTCCTCTTTTATCCGCTGCTCGAGCGAATAGGTAGGTACCTGCAACAACTTCATTAATTGAATTTGCTGGGGCGAAAGCTTTTGGATCAGCTTCTGGGTTAATCTTTGTTTTAGCATATTGTTACTAGGAGTCGGTTTTTTTTGCCAAACAATGGCATAAAAGCTAGTGCATCAATTATTGTGCCAAAATTAAAACATTTTTTTGATATTGTAAACATGCTTCCGTTTGAAATTCTAAATTATTTCCAAAAAAGCGAAAAGCAAATATTGATATTTTGCTGCAATCTCGGACATTCTTTGTGCTTCAAAGTTAAATTGTTTTATAAGAAATATTCATTCTAAAAATATATACCTTCTAATGTTAAATTCATTCTCAATATTGCCAGCAATTGTAAGGTAATTACAAAAAAAACTTGTTTCTTTCATGAGAATAGATAAAATTTGCCTATAATAAAGAATATGAATTGCTTATTAGTTGAAGATGATAAGATTTTACAATTGGCCATAAAAAGTCGATTACTCTTAGAAAGATATACTTGTGATGAATGCAATTCCTTTCAAGAAGGAAAAGACTATATCCAAAGGAACTACTATGATTACGCGCTTATAGATTTAGGATTGCCAGGTGGAGATGGCTTTGACCTGCTAAAACAGATTAATGCTAAAAGCCTTACAACGAATGTGGTAATAATATCCGCTAACACTGATACAGCTGATAAGATAAGAGGACTCAATCTAGGTGCTGATGATTACCTGACCAAGCCATTTAACCTCGATGAAATGATAGCAAGACTAAAAGCCATCCATCGAAGAAGGTTAAACAATGGTAAGAAAACACTCGTATATAAAAAATTAGAACTGGAATTAGATGCTTATACGCTCAAGGTCAATGAAAAACATGTTAAGCTTACTAAAACTGAATTTTCAATCCTTCACTACTTAATATTGCAACAAGGCAAAGTCATATCGAAAGAAACGCTTATCGAAAACCTTTGGGGCAATAAGTCTTCAAGCCATTACAACGATACGATCTATACACACATCAATAACCTGCGCAAAAAATTAGCTGCTGCATCCGATGAAGAATATATTGAATCACTTTATGGATTGGGATATATTATACAGTAATATTGGTCAGTAATTGCATCCAGCTTTTTCTAGCATTTTTGTATTCGCGATAGGGATAGTAGTGGATATCCTTTTAGGAGGCATGTTAATGAAGTTTGTCCTGCTTGTACAATTCTTACATGGCGGGAGTGGTTACTGTGGTATTAGGTATATTCAATGCCTCCTAAAAGATAGGAGATAAATCGAGCCACCAAATTAAATTATATTACAAAAATGGTGGCGATGATTCTGGCTCACCAAAAGAAAATTAAAAGCCAGAAATAGCCCGGGCCTGTAAGGCATCGCCAAAAAAACCATAGTATTGAGTTGTAGAACAGGACCTATCTCAGGATGTGTTGCGGGAAATATTTTAACCATTCATAATTAATCCAGACAAGCCATTATCGGATTAGATGTTATGTGTATGATAATGCGCTGTGAATAGGGAGGGGTAGATATTCGCATTAGCAGTTAAAGGATGAGTACTATTAATGTGTAGGATGAGTGGTGATTTTTGTAGCGCTGCGAGCCCTAATGGTTATGGATAATAGTGTGCAGGTTAATAAAAATAAACACAATAAGCCCCACTCCTGTAAGGTAGGAATTATAGGCATTACTGTAGTGTCATAATAGGCACTGATTTCCTTATTACATTCATTATTAGTGCAGCATTCAGAAGGCATATCTGCATCGCCATAGGCTATCTCGTATAGTGCAATCCCTTGTGAGCCCTGCACTGCGGGAACTATAGGATGAACGGTGTAATAACCCATGCAATCATTCAATGGTATGATAGTAGGTATCGATTGTCCATCAATAAAATGGAAGTCAATCATTTCCGATAGTGAAGGTGGGCTGGGATATACCCTGAAATTTTTTTGACCCGATGCTAATAATTCCTGACTGTCTTGACAATAGACTTGAAATTGCAATAAATAATTTTGGGGTTCACAAGTGCCATTAGCAGTGTAATTGAGGGGTAGCTGTATGGTTGGCTCTCCACAGTTCTGTGCCAGATCAGGTTGTGTTGCCCCATTAATATTCCACTTTATATTTATGGCATTGATGGCGGGTTGGTCGGGAATTAAGATGCCATCATCGCCTGGGCTATCGATATCTATCGCATATTGTCCTGACTGATTATTATGATTGGCTATTACTAAATAGTAGGTCTCGTTAGATTTTAATGGGTATTCTACTGTGCTTGAAAAAGCATTTAAAAGGTCGGACTGTGCCAAGCGGCCACCACAAGGATTAGTGGGATCAAATGGCGATTGATACAAAGCCAAGTATGGATGTAGTATATATCCATTTCCATACCCTATGTAATCAAATGTATAGCTATGAGTGGATCTAGGAATGAATGATATTACTTTGTAATTGTAGGCTGATAACGCAGTTAGTTCGCAAAATGGGTCTTGCCCATTAGTGATATTAAAATTGGTTTCATTATTAGTGAGTGCACCTGTCAATCCATTCGTAATCAGTCCCATATTACAAGGCATATCAAATGCAATAGAAGCCATATCACCTGCGCAGATACTTGAAGGATTCAGATTTATATCGGACTGTACAATAGGACAAAAATCGGTCTGGCACTGTGTTACATTGAGCCCCCACATCACTAAGTCCCCCGATTGACTTTGAAAATCATCATAAATCATCAGTACCCAATAACCATTGGGGTTTTCGCCTTCAAATGCAGATAGCAATCCCTCGCCTTGTAAGGACGCCACCCCTCCATCAGCAGCAGGTAAGGTTGTGATTAAGGTGGGCGACCGATCAGACCATAAGGTGCCGTTATAAAGGTCATTGCTACTCCCTCCA
Organism: uncultured Chitinophagales bacterium; assembly: GCA_964480615.1. Lineage (GTDB taxonomy): Bacteria > Bacteroidota > Bacteroidia > Chitinophagales > UBA2359 > CAYZQX01. Next base: position 9,726 of record CAYZQX010000005.1, read on the forward strand.
TTATCAGTGGTAATTACAACTGTAGTGCCAAGTGGCGATCTCAATCTAATATCTAAGTCAGCCGAGTAAGTGTGCGTTATCTCTGTATATAATTCTATTTCTGACAATAGCCCATCATAGCCGCTGATTAATAATGGATATTCTTTGGCTACCAGGTCAGGTATTGATTCATTGACTATTGAAAACTCATAGTCTAGTGATTCGGTTTGCCACAAGGATTCAGTATGTGTAATTTTTAAGCCCCAATGCAATAGAATGCCATCATCGGCAATCGCATGATCATCAATCAATAGGGTCCATTCACCATTAGGATTGTCTTTTTCTAATGACTCTAAAGATTGCATAGGTGACAAAATTGTAGGTACCGCATTTTGAAAATTCCAATCACTTATTGGTAGGTTGGCATTGCCTGACCACCACAAGCTTTGGAATCCATCTGAAACATTACCGCCATAGTTTTGGGTAAGTAAAAAAAGTTTACCACTTGGCGACAAAAGTTTGATATCTAGATCTCCAATAAAACTATGTGTTATAGCAGTATATACTTCTACTCTTTCGATGTATGAGCCATAACCCGCAATAGTTAGTGAAGATTCTATAGGATCCGTGCTAGTAAAGCTAATAGGTAAATTTTCTGTGACAAATAAGGAGTCCGTTTGACTACTCGCACTACACTGCGAAAAAATAGTAGTATTAAGATATAAAATACCAATCAATAGCATTGTCACTCTCACACAGTAAGTGGTTACTGCGGAAAGGCCAATTAAAAAATTAAATGAACTGGTATTCAAAATAATAAAATATTTCTTTTTAAATCTCCTCGAAGTTTCAGGGCTAACCATACTGCGCAATCTTGCAAGACAGTGAAGACCTCCAGTGAGGATCGATGATTTACAAGATCAAGAAAATATTGGAAAAATAAACCCATAACTCCTATCTAAGCAACTATTGGGGCTGTAGTTTTAGATATAAATTGTGCGTCAAGAAAAAATAGTCCACCAAAAATGAATAAGATTTTAGTAGCATTGAAATAAAAATTACAAACTCCCAAGCCAGTCAGTCTTCAATATCGTTCCTATCACTTAATTCTCAAATTTCAATCTTCTTAATTTCCTCATTCATTCATCCTAAGGAATAAACACATAAACACAGTGTAAAATTAGAACATTTGTAATTCATTTTGCTTAAAATTTATTTGTTTTTTTAGCTTTTTGAACATTCCAAAGAATTATCCAAAATAAAAAGGTTTTCAAATTAATTGAAATACGGTTTTATTAAAGTAGCTAAATCCATACCAACAATCTTTAGGGCATTATAGATAAGGATTTGGCGTTGTTTTATTCAAAATAAATGAACCATTGTTCGATAATTTGGCGAGGCTGGATTTGCAGGGAATTAGCCAATGTGGACAAAAAAAAATTACAAAAAAAATGAGCATTTCAAAGCAGAAATGCCCATTTTCTTACCATGTGTTGAAAAAAAAGTAAGTTGGCTTGGTGTTTTTATCTAAGCCTATCCATATCACGTATCAATTTTTGATCGCTTTGTACGCCTCTTATTCCTAGGATATTGCTGAATATAGCAATCACAGGTGAGCATATCCCCATTACGAAACTGAGAACGCCATCGCCGTATTCATAATAAAAAATAGCGCCCATCAAGCATAAAAGCATTATTAAGTTTACCCTCCCTATGAGTATTTGCTTAACACGATCGGTGTATAGGAAAATGGCAACTATTGCTAAGAGTAAGGATAATATCGATAGCACCATGAGCACAGGTTGTGAAAGACCATTGAGTAAGACTTCGCCTGATTGAAATAAAGGTAAAAAAAGACAACTTAAGGCTAATAAACCTGCAAGTAGGAAAAATAAGGTTTGTTTTCTTTGTATCATCGGGCAAAAATAGTAGTAATTAAAATATTGATCTTTTTTTTCCTCGAGTTATAGTAGTTTTGAGGCTGTTATGAATGAAGAAGTTTATATCCTTGATACGCTAAGAACACCTGTAGGAAAATATGGAGGTGGTCTCAGTACTATAAGGCCCGATGACCTAGCAGCCCTAGTGCTTGAGGCCTTGCTTAAAAGAAATCCAAATTTGCCAATCGATCAATTTGAAGATGTGGTTTTAGGATGTGCCAATCAGGCCGGCGAGGATAATCGAAATGTGGCCCGTATGGCATTGCTGATGGCAGGGTTTCCCATTGAAACGGGAGGAATTACTGTCAATCGATTGTGTGCCTCTGGCATGCAGGCTATAATGGATGCTTCAAGGGCCATAATGAATGGCGATGGGTCCCTATACGTAGCAGGTGGAACGGAGAGTATGAGCCGCGCACCATTCGTAATGGCCAAAGCCGCTGAACCATTCTCCCGCTCCGCTGAAATCTATGACACTACCTTGGGATGGCGTTTTGTCAATTCAAAATTAAGTGCCCTCTACCATCCATATTCAATGGGGGAAACTGCTGAAAATGTGGCTGAAAAATGGAATATTTCGCGAACAGAGCAAGATGAATTTGCCTATCAGTCGCAACAAAAATACATTGCAGCACAAGCCAATGGAATATTTGAAAATGAGTTAATAGCAGTAACCATTACAGATCGAAAAGGTCAAAAAACGCAAGTAAATACCGACGAACATCCACGTGCTACAACCATCGAGAAGCTGAATTCCCTTGCCCCAGCATTCCGATCATCGGGTACAGTAACCGCTGGCAATTCAAGTGGTATTAATGATGGTGCTGCAGCGATGATATTAGCTTCTAAGAAAAAAATGGAGGAATACGGCTACAAGCCTTTAGCGAAAATAAAATCAATGGCCATAGCAGGAGTAGCACCTGAAATTATGGGTATCGGCCCCATCCCTGCAAGCCTCAAAGCCTTGAAGCGCGCAGGATTAACGATGAGTGATATAGGACTAGTTGAACTCAATGAAGCTTTTGCGTCACAATCATTGGCTTGTATAAAGGAATTAAGAATTGATCCAAGTATCGTCAATGTGAATGGCGGAGCGATTGCATTAGGCCACCCTCTAGGGGCCTCTGGAACGCGAATTACAGGACACCTGGCACTTGAAATGAAACGAAGAGGGGTAAGATATGGTTTGGCTACTATGTGTATCGGTGTAGGGCAAGGTGCGGCAATGATATTAGAGAATACTGACTAATAGTCTATCTATGAATGGCTTAGTGTATGGCTTTATTTTAGTGTGCATTACATAGGTTTTTCTGTTAGTCATAAATTTTATTTTGGGCGATGCCTCCGGCCCGGGCTCTCCGCTCCTATCTTTTAGGAGGCATAGCTTACACACCTTACTAGGCCTATAACTCCTACGATTTAAGTGTTGCACACGCAGGACTATGAACATTAATAGGCCTCCTAAAAGGATATCCACTGCGATCCCTATCGCGAATACAACATTACATGTTCATAAAGAAATATAGGTTGATACATTAGTTATTAGCAAAAAACCATTATAAAAACTGGAATGCCATCCTAATAGAATGATGCAAGTGTTGAAGATTTGCCCTATATATTCACCATCATTTTAAGCATAACAACTAGTTCATTCAATATAGTTTTAATTCACCTTATAAAGTCCTTAATTATTGAATTATTTGATCCATTTATTCATCATAAAAGTATTATCAGATAAAATAAAATCGCTTTCATCAATGCTGTATTAAGTTTCACTTTTATACATAGCATTAATTAGTTTGTCAGAAACGATAAAAATATACTATACTTACAGCTCATTTATGATATTCAGGTTATGATAGAAAAAATTATTGATCGCTTTGTACGATATGTTCAAATAGACACTGAAAGTGATCCCCAGGCTCCTGCGGATAAATATCCTACCACTGAAAAACAAAAACAACTTAGCAGCCTCTTGGCCCAAGAACTCAGAGATATGGGTATCACTGATGCCGAAATGGATGAATATGGTTATGTATATGCAACCATCCCTGCTAATACGCCAAAAAAAATACCTACTTTGTGTTTTTGCGCCCATGTGGACACCGCCCCTGATTGCTCAGGAAATAATGTAATCCCTATAATCCATCGCGATTACAATGGGGCTGACATTGTATTGCCACATGATACTACACAAGTTCTCAATAAAGCATCCCAGCCTGAACTGGCCAAGAAAATTGGACATACCATTATCACTGCTTCAGGCAAGACACTGTTAGGCTCCGATGATAAGAGTGGGGTAGCAATTATTATGCAGGCCGCCCAAGAACTTATCAATAATAAAGAAATAAAACACGGTGCCATTAAAATCCTTTTTACGCCTGATGAAGAGGTAGGCAAAGGCACTGATAAAGTTGATATGAAAAAACTAGCCGCTGATATCGGATATACCCTCGATGGTGGTGGCGTGGGAATTATTGAGGAAGAAAATTTTTCCGCTGATTCAGTACACATCCTAATAAAAGGCATCAGTGCACATCCTGGATATGCAAAAGGTAAAATGCAAAGTGCAATAAAAGTATTAGCTAAGTTTATTGACAAGTTGCCGACTGATTATCTAACACCGGAATCTACGGATGGCCGACAAGGATTTGTACATCCTACTTACATCAATGGCAGCTTGGAATCCGCTGAGATAAAACTGATAATTCGCGACTTTAATACCTCTAAATTGGCGGAATATGAAACCTATCTCAAAAAGCTTTTAGATGAAACCATACAAAAATTTCCAGGCGTAACTTATACATTCCATGTCCACGAGCAGTATCGCAATATGAAGGAAATTATCGATCAATATCCCAATGTTACAAAGTTTGCACTAGAGGCTATAAGCCGAGTAGGACTAACCCCTGAAAAACACTTAATCAGAGGTGGTACGGATGGTGCTCGATTATCTTTTATGGGGTTGCCTTGTCCTAATCTATTTGCTGGAGAGCAAGCTATTCATTCCGTACAGGAGTGGGTATCAGCGCAGGATATGGCAAAAGCTGTAGAGACTGTAATTGAATTGTCAAAAATATGGGAGGAACAATCTTAGAATACTCATATTGTTCTATATAATAGTATTTCGTAATACATCTGCTACATAACTATTACATTTGTGCCAACCATAGTTATTCGATACTAATTAACAAGATGGAGCTAATATGGATATTCAAGTTCAAATATCACTGTTGTAATAGGAAAGCTGTTTCGTTATAATAAAGTTGGTTGTATCAATAAAGAAACAAAAAGGAGTCAGTGAATAAGACCGAAAACAAATCGAGCTTGCGAAGATTCTAGCAGCCACTGAATAAAAATAATTGCCAGAAAGTGTAGCCTGAAGCAGCCCGGGCCTATAAGGCATCGCCCAAAATTTCAAGATAGTAAGCTGTTTAGCTAACCCAAAATATAATTTTGAACAACTTCCATTAGCTGATATTGAATATTCAATTGGGGTAAATTTTTATGAAATAATTAGTAGCATCAACTTGGAAAATTGACTTGAATAATTGTGCTATAATTTTAGTAGGCTAAAACAAGACCTAAATCTTGTACTGAAACATTGTTTAACCCAATAGCCTAAAAAAAAGTCCTATACAGATTTCTGTATAGGACTTTTTTATTATTAAATGTCAATCAAAAATTACAATGCGATCTGATTTTCCTCGACAGCCTTGCGCATATTAATCAAGGCATAGCGCATACGACCTAATGCAGTGTTAATACTCACCTTGGTAATATCGGCTATCTCTTTAAAACTCAGGTCGGCATAGTGGCGAAGGATAACCACTTCTTTTTGCTCCTCAGGGAGTGACTCTATAAGTTTGCGCACGCGATCCTTAGTCTGTTCCTTTATCATAATATCTTCACCATTGCTATCCGAAAATTTGAGCAAGTTGAATATATCATAATCATCGGAAGAGGCTTTCTTAGGAGAGCGTTTTACCTTGCGGTAATAATCAATACACAAGTTATGAGATATACGCATGAGCCAAGGCAGAAACTTGCCTTCTTCAGAGTACTTGCCTAACTTAAGCGACTCTATGACCTTGACAAAAGTATCCTGGAAAATATCTTCGGCTAATGCCTGATCGCGTACAAACATCATTATGGATGTAAATACCTTGCGCTGATGGCGGTTTAATAATTCTGAAAGTGCTGATTCATCGCCAGCAATATAAGCTCTTACAAGCTCCTGATCATTTAATTCAAAAACGTTCATAGACCTACTTAGGGTTTAAAATATGCAATTAAGAGAAAAAGTAGAGGTCTATAACTCGATAGGCGGAACGATTTTTTGCGATGAATTAAAAAAAATTGCGATTACAAGAACAAAAATAGGTAAATATCCTGATATGTCAATACCTATTGCAACTTTTTTAAACAAAAATTGTTCCATAAGACTAATTTTGCCCCACTTTATGGCAATTTCCAGTAAAAAAACAAAGGAAGCTCATGTTCCTGCCCCCATTTTTATCAAAGGAGCAAAACTCCACAATCTGAAAAATATTGATGTGAGTATCCCTAGACAACAGTTAGTTGTTATCACAGGGGTTTCAGGTAGCGGTAAGTCATCCCTCACCATCGACACACTGTACGCTGAAGGACAACGCAAGTATGTGGAAAGTCTAAGTGCTTATGCCCGCCAATTCCTGAGCCGTATGAGTAAACCCGAAGTAGAATATATTACTGGCTTATGTCCAGCAATTGCCATAGAACAGCGCGTCCCAAACCAGAGCAGCCGATCCACGGTCGGGTCACTCACCGAAATTTATGATTATCTGCGATTACTATATGCACGCATTGGTCGTACCTATAGCCCCATAAGCGGATTAGAAGTAAAAAAACATTCCGTTCAGGATGTGGTAGATTTCACCCTTAAGTTGCCACTAGGTACGGCTGTTCAGATATTATCCCTAGTGACACACAAACCCAAGCGATCTACCCTCGAAGAACTCGACCTCCTAATGCAAAAAGGATTCAATAGAGTGATGACCGAAGGCAGAACCGTTAAGATCGAAGACTGGATGGGGGAATTAAAAAAGAAAGATGTCAAACCTTTTATGCTCGTTATTGATCGACTCGTGATCGAAGAACACAGCGATGAATTGATACATAGAATCGCTGACTCAGTGCAAACAGCCTTCTTTGAAGGTGAAGGCAATTGCTTCCTTGACTTGCCTAATGATAAGCAACAGCATTTTTCTAATAGGTTTGAACTCGATGGAATTAGTTTCGATGAACCCAATCCCCAGTTTTTTAATTTCAACAATTCCTATGGTGCTTGTAGCAAATGCGAAGGAAGTGGCCACATCATAGGCATAGACCCTGATTTAGTATTTCCCAATAAGAATTTATCAGTCTATGAAGGAGCTATTGCTCCATGGAAAGGAGAAAAGATGAGCGCATATCATACTAAAATGCTGCGCAATAGCAAGAACTTTGAATTCCCCATTCATCGACCCATTCGCGACCTCAATGAAGAGGAATTGGAGTTGCTTTGGAAGGGCAACCAATACTTTACTGGCCTCAATGAATTTTTTAGACTTGTAGAAGAAGAAGCCTATAAAATCCAATACCGCGTAATGCTTGCTAGGTATCGTGGCAGGACTAACTGTAACGAATGTAAGGGTGCTAGGGTGCGCAAGGAGGCACTAAATGTGAAAATTGCTGGTAAAAGTATTTCACATCTTTTAATGATGCCCGTTAAAGAACTAAAAATATTTTTTGATCAACTCGACCTTACAGGCAATGAATTTAAAATTGCAAAAAGAATTTTGTTGGAAATTCAAAATAGGGTTAATTATCTCGTACAAGTAGGTTTAGGCTACCTGACACTCAATCGAAGAGCAGGGACACTATCAGGCGGTGAAACACAGCGCATACACCTCACCCGATCCTTGGGAAGCAATCTAACTAGCTCCTTATATATACTAGATGAGCCCAGCATAGGGTTACACTCCCGAGATACTGAAAATATGATTATAGTGCTAAAATACTTGCGAGATATGGGTAATACAGTCGTTATCGTAGAGCACGATGAAGACATCATAAGGCAAGCAGATTACTTAATCGACATAGGACCTTTAGCTGGTGTGCATGGTGGAGAGTTAATATATGCAGGGGATAGTAAGGGAATCGAAAAAGAAACCAAAAGCCTTACCTGCCAATACCTTACAGGAAAAATGAAAATTAACCTGCCAGCCGTGAGGAGAAAAATGGCAAATAAGATAGTGATAAAAAGTGCTAGGTTAAATAACCTAAAAGATGTAACCGCAACCTTCCCGCTCAATGCATTAACTGTTGTAACAGGTGTGAGCGGCTCTGGAAAAACATCATTAGTCAAAGGTGTTATCTATCCATCACTGAGCCGCTATCTCAGCATGAATGAAAAGGTCAATAACTTATGTGAACTTGATGGTGATCTAAAAAGAATAGATGCGATAGAACTAGTGGATCAAGATCCCTTAGGTCGAAGCACAAGATCTAACCCTGTAACATATATTAAAGCTTATGACAATATACGTGAGCTATTCGGAAATCAACAATTATCTAAGATCAATGGATTTACTGCACGCCATTTTTCATTCAATGTAGAAAGTGGAAGATGTGAGACCTGCGAAGGCGAAGGTGTAGTGAGAGTTGAAATGCAATTTCTTGCTGATGTAACACTGCTATGCGATGATTGCAATGGACATCGCTTTAAAAAAGAAGTACTGGAAGTGAAATTCAATGGCAAAAATATTTACGATGTGCTTAATCTCACGGTCGATGAAGCAATCCATTTTTTTGATACACATCCTGAAATTGCAAATAGACTTAAACCTTTAGCAGATGTGGGATTGGGTTATATAAAACTCGGCCAGTCTTCCTCAACACTATCAGGTGGTGAAGCACAAAGGGTTAAGCTGGCCTCCTTCTTAGTCAAAGGATCTACAGCAAGTAAAGTTTTATTTATCTTCGATGAACCTACTACGGGATTGCATTTTCACGATATTGAAAAGCTGCTACACGCTATGAATGCACTTATCGAAAATGGTCATTCAGTAATGGTAATCGAACATAACTTAGAGGTCATTAAATGTGCGGATTATGTAATTGATATAGGCCCAGAGGCTGGTGAAGAGGGAGGTTATATTTTATATCAAGGTGTGCCCGAAGGACTTGTCAAAATTCCAAATTCTTATACTGGAAAGTACCTCAAGGATAAACTAAAAAAATAATAATATTATAGAACTAACAAGTAGCTCAATAAGTTGATTTAGGGCATACCTAAAACATCATTAATTTGGGCGGCTGATTAGCTGCCAATTCATGCTGGTGTTAATCATATAACATTGCTGTGGCAGCTAATCACCAGGCTATCCGCGGCTTCGCTTCGCTTCGGTCATCCGCTGCGCTGCTGACTAATACCGCTACTATCCTTGCCGCATTTGTGCACTGGATAATGAACATCAGAAACTTGATTATGGACACTATACACTGAATCATCGACTTAGAGAAGTAATATCGAAGTTATACTTATATAAATTACTAAACACTGAATAGGTGGAACTATTATGATTATTGAATCTTCCTTATTGTATTATGTTTTTAAACTTATTACTTGTTGTACATAGTTTGGTACTTATTGAGAATTAGTTTTAATAATTGACTTATAACCAACCCTAGGTTGGTTACATAAGATGCGGATACTAATGAATGAGCGGATGTATGCTATAATGATAACTTATGCTAAGGGTAGGGGTAGGATTCAAAAGGATAAGTGCATAGTCGCATTTTTTTTCGATTTTTGTGGTCTAATTCATTTCCTATGTCTCATATACCTCCATATACACCGCTGCATGCAGCTACTGGCACTGATCTTACCTGTAAGGGATGGGTGCAAGAGGCGGCTTTGCGTATGTTATACAATAATTTAGACCCCGATGTAGCAGAGCGTCCTGAGGATTTAATTGTATATGGTGGATTAGGCAAGGCAGCACGTAACTGGGAAAGTTTTCACAAGATTGTGGCCTGCCTGCGCGACTTGGAAAACGATGAAACATTGCTGATACAAAGTGGCAAGCCTGTAGGTATTTTGCGCTCACACCCAGATGCGCCTAGGGTGATTCTCGCCAACTCTAATTTAGTGGGGAAGTGGGCTAACTGGGAGCATTTCCGTGAACTAGAAGCCAAGGGATTGATGATGTATGGACAAATGACTGCTGGCTCATGGATATATATAGGCTCGCAAGGCATTGTGCAAGGCACTTATGAAACCTATCTCTCTCTCGCCAATAAGCATTTTAATGGCAGCTTAAAAGGAACATTAAATGTTACGGCTGGATTAGGGGGAATGGGTGGCGCACAGCCATTAGCAATAACGATGAATGAAGGGGTATGTCTCGCTGCCGAAATGGAGGAATGGCGGATCGATAAAAGACTAGAAACTGAATACATAGACCGCAAAACAACTAATATTGAAGAGGGAATCAACTGGGCATTAGAAGCTAAAAGTAAAGGTGAAGCAATTAGCATAGGTATTGTGTGTAACATCGTAGATCTACTACAAGTACTGATAGATAAAAATATCTCAATAGACACCTTAACAGACCAAACCAGTGCACACGATGAGCTAATAGGTTATTTCCCTGAAAATATGACAGTGGAACAGGCCAAGGAATTAAGACAAAATGACCCCAAAACCTATTGTGAACGATCACTAGACACAATGGCTCGCCATGTGCGACAAATGCTGGAATTGCAGAAGCGCGGTGCCATCACATTTGACTATGGAAATAATTTGCGCGGCCAAGCTAAAGACAAGCGGAATGTATTAAATGCTTTTGATTTTCCAGGCTTTGTGCCTGCTTATATACGTCCGCTTTTTTGTGAAGGCAAAGGACCTTTCCGATTTGTTGCATTGAGTGGTAACCCAGAGGATATATGGCTCTGCGACTGGACATTGATGGAGTTGTTTCCAGAGAACAAGGGACTTCATCGCTGGTTAAAAATGGCACGTCATAAGATTAAATTTCAAGGACTGCCAGCAAGGATATGCTGGCTGGGTATGGGCGAAAGAGAGAAAGCGGGATTGGCTTTCAATGAACTGGTGCGATCAGGAAAAATTTCAGCACCCATTGTGATCGGACGTGATCACTTGGATACAGGCTCGGTAGCATCACCTAATAGAGAAACGGAGGCCATGAAAGATGGGTCTGATGCAGTAGCCGATTGGCCAATACTAAATGCATTAATTAACACAGCAGGTGGGGCATCTTGGGTATCCTTTCACCATGGTGGAGGGGTAGGTATGGGCTATTCGCTACATGCAGGTATGGTAATCGTGGCGGATGGTACACCTGAAGCCGCTAAGCGATTGAGAAGAGTGTTGCATAATGATCCTGCAATGGGTGTCATAAGACATGCCGATGCCGGATATGATCTCGCAACTACAGTGGGACAACAACATGGTCTTATTTTATAGAATTTTTTCTAAAAATCAATCTGAATTATATAGGCAATTATAACCTATATTGAATTGACCATTTCAGTTGTATGTTTATTGCTGGTTAATTAGGGCTCGCTAATAAACTCTGAAATCTTTTATTGTAAAAGGGTCTAGCCATAATTAGTGCATAGGATATGCACACAATTTTATGGGTTTTCGTAAAATAAAGCTTGCATCATAAATATAAAATGTAAGATCATATACATTGCCCCTTCAAGTTGTATTCGCGATAGGGATAGACGCGTAAAGCCCACAGCGAGGCACGAGCGAGGACTTGTAGCAAATAGCCCGGGCCGCAGGCATCGCCATAATCGCATACTAATGACTTATTTAGCAAGCCCTAATTATTTTTTTAAGTGAGTATTAATATTTTACTATGAATTATAAATAAATCTATTAAACTATTTGTATTTTCAATGTTTTGTGAATAATAGTTTGAGTATTTTAGAAAATAATCAAAATCAAATAGTATAAATTTAATATTAATAAAGAAAATTGCGCTAAATAATTGCTAATTTTGCGCTGTAATTAGCTTTAAAATTGGGAAAATTTAGTAAAGCAAATTTTGTAATAATAGAGAGATCAGTATAGAAAGGCAAAATTTGAAAAATCCATCCAGCGTGCACTGAGTAAAATGAGAAAGGATGGTTAGGGATCATCAAAGGTCGAAGTAGTAATAGATAAAAATCCAATGAACAATTGTGATTTTAAGAATAATAAAATTTAATAACCAATTATATGAAAAAAAATTACCGGAACATCGGAAAATATTGGCTTATTTGGCTGATGTTTTGTTTGTCTCAACTAGCGATGGGGCAATCCTTTACAGGCACTTACAATTTCGCAAGTGTGACCACGACATCGGGTACTACAGATCCTACACCTGTTCCCACGGCTACTGGGCTAACATTTGGTAGCTTTTCCTCTGCTGGTGTAGGTATCAATCCTAATGCTGGAGGTGTGTTTTCCTATACAGGGTGGTCTTTAGGTGCTACAAATGGCTCGGATACATTTACGGGCGCACTTGATCCTAATGACTATTACTCAGTTACATTTACGCCTAGTGCTGGATGTACGATCGATCTTAGTACCTTGACATTTGATGCAGGTCGCTCTACTACGGGTCCGCGCCATTTTGCAGTTAGGAGTAGTTTGGATGGTTTTGCAGCTAACTTACCTGCCTCGACTAGTAATGTAAATGTTTCCATTGTTGCTACAGATGTATTTCAGATAATTGATAATACTTCCACTGCGATTTATGGAACGAATACAATTACATTGGGAACCCAGTTTGATGCAGTTAGCAGCCCTGTTACTTTTCAGATTTATGCTTGGGATGCAGAGGCAAGTACCGGTGCTTTTAGAATTGATAATTTTGTAGTGAATGGTGTTTCTAGTTGTGGATCTTCTTGTTCTATTACAGGTGTAACTGCTACAACTGCAGTATGTTCAGGTAGTGATGTGACATTTGATGTTGCCTTCGATCCAGGCGTTGGGGCAGGTAATTTTGAAGTTATTAATTCTGCTACAAGTACTGTATTGGGAACTAGTGCATTTTCACCTATCACTGCTACTATTGTAGGACCTACAACGGCTAGTACTATCAATATAGTTGTTGGAAGTCAAGCTACTCCTACATGTGTAAGTAGCCCTATAGCTGTAAGTATTCCTACATGTCCGGTACCAGCTTGTGGTATTGTGCTGGGTACTGCTAGCTATGCTTGTGTAGCTACTACCTCAGGTAGTTCCGATGCAGTTATTATTACAATTCCATATACTGGAGGTCCTGAAGCAGGAATAACTGTTACTGGTAGTGGTACAGTAGGCGGTGATGACCCTGCCGTTTTAGCTGCTGGAAACATAACAATGACAGGTGCTGAGAGTACCGCTTGGAATATTAGTATAAGTGGCGGCGATTGTTCAACGCCTGTAACGGCTCGTGGTACTGTTCCAGCTACTCAGTGCACACCTGTGTGTTCATTAGCACTTGGTACACCAGTAATTACTTGTATAGCAAGTACAGCAGGTACTACGGATGCTGTAAGCATAACAATCCCGTTTACAGGTGGTCCTGAATCCGGTGTTCTAGTTACAGGTAGTGGTACAATCAGCGGTGATGATCCTGCTACAATGACAGCTGGTAATATTATTATGACTGGTACTGAGGGTTCAGCATGGAATATAAGTGTAAGTGGTGGCGACTGTCCTACTCCGCTTACCGCAAGTGGAACAATTAGTACTACACAATGTCCTGCTCCCTTAGCTTGTACACATTTAAATCCTAACACATGCGGTGTAACTACTATAGAAGATTTTAATTGTTTTACAGGGACTGGTAATCCACTTCCTCCTACTACATTGCCTCAAACACCTATAGACCTACCTGCTAACTGGACTAGTAGTTCTACTGACTATAACCCTGGCGGTTATTATAACAATACAGGTACGGTAGGAACTTCTAACTCTACCTACGCACTCGGCAGTGCAGCTGATGCAGCTTATGGCAGTAAATATCCAACTTCAGGAACTGGTGAGACGCTTACCTACTGTACTACCAATACTACTGGAATCCCTATCACAGAGTTAAATGTAGCTTGGGATGTAGAACAATATTCTGCTGGTGGCCGCGCCACTACAGTTAATTTCTCTTATAGCTTAAATGGAACGACTTTTATAAACACTGGTATAACAGGAACTACGCTAGTTACTGCTAGTACGCTCACTACACCCGCTAATTTGCCTACAGTGGCGGTTACACCTATGAGTGTAGTAATATCAGGTTTAAATATAGCACCTGGAGCTACCTATTGCATACGATATACGATAGCAAATGGTGCAGGTAGTGGAAATAATGCCCACATTGGAGTAGATAATGTATCCTTAACACCTATATGCAGTGGAGCATGTGCTATGACCAGTCTGTCTTATGGCACACCTGGCACATGTAATGATAATGGCACGCCTACCCTAACAACGGATGATTATTATACTGTGGATGTAACTGTAAATTATGCTAACGCACCTGCTACTGGAACATTGGATCTTACAGGTGCAAGTTTACACAGCAGTAACTTAGCAAGCAATATTAGTTTTGCTGGTCCATTTGGAACTACTCACACATTTACGGGTGTAAGGTTATTAGCTAACAATACGGCTAGCAGTGTAACTGCGACATTTACTGATACGCCTGCTTGTACAATTACAAATATGGCAGGTGCCACCGTAGCTCCTTGTTCTACTCCTCCAGCTTGTGGTGCACATATCGGTACTTTTCCTCATCAATAAAAAAATAATTTTATGAATAAATTATATTTAATAAGAAAAGTTTTTCTTATAGCAGTTTTTTTTCTGACATATTGTCAAGTAGTTGGGCAATCACCTATTGTGATTACGGAGATTCATTATGATAATAATGGCACCGATGCCAATGAGGGTGTGGAAATTACTGGTCCTGCTGGCTATGATCTTACAGGATGGTATATTCAACCATATAACGGAAGTGTTCCAGCTGCTGCCATAACCTATACGCCTATAGGATCGTTCACTGGAACTTTACCTAATGAAGGTGGTACTGGTTTTGGGGCTGATTTTATTAATATAGCTGGCTTGCAGAACGGCCCTAATGATGGAGTAGCCTTAGTTGACCCTTGTGGTGTAGTGAGACAATTTCTTAGTTATGAAGGAGCTCTTACAGCATCAAATGGACCTGCTTCAGGGATGACTTCCACGAATTTGCCAATCATTGAAGATGGAACAGGAGCAACTACTTCAACAATGTTCTATAACGGTACAAATTGGGTTATCGCAACACGTACACCTGATCTTTTAAACTATACCCCTGCAGCACTGCCTGCTTGCACTATAACAGCATCTGGCTTAACTGTTAGTGCCTGTAATAACAATGGTACTTTAGATAATCCATTTGATGATAAATATACATTTACATTATTACCTACAGGTACTGGTTTGTCGCCCCAATATACAGTAAGTGGTGCAGCTACTGGAGTGAATTTATGTTATACTCCGCTACAATCATTTAATAATGGCGGATCAGGATTTTTAATTTCTAATGGTCCAATCAATATTACAATAACTGACGAATTTAATACTTCTTGTAGTTTGCCGGTTACAATTACTCCGCCTTCATCTTGTTCTTGCCCACTTTTAGCTGATGTTGTACCTGTTGTTCCAACAATAGTAAACAGTACCTGCGCTACTTTTGGAAGCACTCCATCTGGTGGTTCAACAACCGCAGTTCCTTCTAACTGTCCAGCCGGCTCCACATTACAATATTCTACAGATAACGTATCTTGGTCAACTGTACTACCCACTTATAATCAAACTACTTCTATCACCATCTACACAAGATGTAATTGCGATTTAGCTACTACAGTGAGTAGTCCTACAGAACAGATAACTACTGTTCCTGGGTCATGTCCATTATGTCCGGATCTTACATCGGTTGTGGCTGCCTTGCCAATGATTACCAACAGTACCTGTCCTGCTTATGGGGCACAACAGATTGGTGGCTCGATAATACCAGCTATTTCAAACTGTCCTGTAGGATCAACATTGCAATATTCTACTAATGGAACTACATGGTCAACCATAGTGCCAGTTTATGACCAAGATGGCCCACCACAACAAATTCAAACAAGATGTAATTGTGATGGCAATACAACCGTAAGCAGCACACCACAAATAATAATGACGAATCCTGGTCAATGCCCACCACCAGTATTTACGTTTACTGTTGCTGACCCTTGTTCTTGTAATAATGACCAAGGCGCAGATAATACAACTGGAGAAGGCAGTTTTAATGAAGTAGTTACAATTAATGGAGCTCCCAATATACTGATAAGAATTCCATCGGGAGGTGCAACAGGATTGATAGGTGTAAGTTTACCTGCTATGTTAACACAAACATCGCCAGGTACTTATAGTATTAATTTCAATCATCAGGATAGAACTGGATATAATATTACGCTTTTTCAATATTCAATTGATGGTGGTCTTTCTTGGTTGCCTGTAACTGATGCTTTAGGCACACAAATATCAATTTCTAATGTATGTGCGTATCCCATCATCGCATTTGATCAATTAGCATCTACTTATTGTAGTTCTGCCTTGCCGGTGACGATTAATTCGGTATTTGCAGGTTCGGGTACTTTTACACCTACTGCTTCCAGTACAGTGGTAACAGTTGATGGTGTCACTAGTTCAATATTGCCCACAAGTTTGAGTGGGGGTACACATGCTGTACAAGGCACTTATACACCAGATAATGGAGCCGGCATTAATGGTACTGTAGCAAGTCCTGCTACAGCCACTAACGCAAGTAGCTGTCCCGTAATTATCAATCAAAATGTATTAATTAACAAAGTTGATTGTACTTCATTCCCTTGGTAATAGGTATAGTTTATTAATCAAAAAATAATTAAACAAAAAATGAAATATAATATAATATATATCAAAGTCTTTATGCTTTTGCTTTTTGCAATGGCAGGTGGACTTGTCAATGCTCAAACCCCATTAATAAATGAAATTGCACCTGATCCAGGAAATGGCGAAGGAAATTTAGGGGAATTTGTAGAGTTGTATTGTCCTGCTGGTGGCGGTGATTGCGATTTGAGTTGTATGGTTATTGCTACAGACGATAGCAATATTATTACTATTCCATCAGGTGTTACATTAGCGGCAGGAGATTATTATCTAATTGCCCATTGTTCAGGTGCTGGTGCATTTGGTTCAGCAACTGGTGGTTCATATACTGGCGGTGACTGGAATACAATATGTGCTTCTGGATTGGTGGATTTGGATTTATCGACCTGTGGTTGTGATAATTCATTGGGTACAGGTTATGATAATCAAGGAACTCCGGGCCCTAATAGAGGACAGCGCGTAGTTTTGTTTAGCAATACGGGCGTAATTGTAGATGCAATGCAATATTGTGGAGGTGATGGAGGAGGCGCACAAGGAACTGGTTCTTGTACTGGTACTGGCGCACAATTAGATGGCACTTATGTGTATGGTGCTAATAGTGGGAGCTGTGGTATTGAGGTGCCAGCACCTGGTACTTGTTCGGGATTGCTATCGGTTACCTTGCCAGCCATAGGTGCTCCAGCCTATTCACTAAATGGTGATGCCAATGCGATATGTGTAACCAGTTGTAGTAGTAGTATTACACGACCTACTGATGGTGCATTGAGTTGGATTGATGATAATAGCCCCACCCCAGGTCAAACCAATAATCTAGCTGCAGCTGATGTCACTGGTACTATTACGAGTGGTTGCAACCCTTCAGCAGTAGATATAGTACATAATTACGACATAAGACACCATGAAAATGATCTATTTCAGTCCTCGTTAGTAAAGGTATGTAAGGGATCCACTGTAACATTGGACTTCTTAGGTCATGTGATCAATTATCAAAATATACAGCCAGGTGTAGCAAATACAGATCAAAATACAACTGTCTTTGCTACTGGCGCAAATACTTTGTTGAGCAATCCAGCTCCAAGCGTAAGTGGCCCTGCAACAGGTACAACTACCATATCTCAATCATCAGTGTTGAGTACTGCCAATGTGGGTGTCACAACCGTTACTTTTTTGATGCATGAGAATTTTGCTGCAACAGGTAGTGAGTGTTTTTATGAATATGAGGCTAGAGTGGAGGTAATTCCTCTGCCTGCCCCAACCCCTGCCCCAACATCAAGTATTTGTTATGATGGGAGTGGCACACCATTAGCACTTACCTTCAGTGCTACCTTACCAGCATTGTCTGATTTAGGCAGTTTGACTTCGAGATGGTTCACAGAACCTACTGGAGGATTAATGGTTGGTACAGGCAGTCCATTAGTAGTTAACACCATTCCTACAGGACCATTTCCTCAAACCATAACTTATTATGCTGAAACTTCGGCCACATGCTGTAATAGTGAAACAAGGGTACCAGTTTCCGTTGTCATTCATGAAACACCAGATGCTATTGTTACTGCCGTTCAGCCTGTATGTCCTAATGGTACTTTAGGTACAGCAACAATTAATCTTTCCGACACTCAAGTTCCTGCTAACTATGAGTATGCAGTTGTTGCTGGTGCGAGTTTTGCAGGAACACCGTTTTTTACAATACTAAGTGCAGACTTAACAACTGTTTCAGGGACGGGTACTGTGGCAACTGGTACATATACTGTACGTGTTAGAAATATTGCAAATCCCTTGTGCTTTATAGATAATACTTATACCTTGAATGAGGCAGATTGTTGTACCTCTCCACAAATGACCGCTGTTGCTACTTGTTCAGGCTCAACAATAGATAATGAATATTATGTAACCTTAAACCTCTCTAGCTTGGGGTCTAATTCAGATGGTACAAATTCCGTTAACATTAATGTTGGATTACAGATGATGAATGTTGCCGCAACAGGTAGTTACAATTTCGGACCATTTACACATTCTGGGACTGGAACAACTCTGATTAGCATAAGCGCATCTAATGTTGGCGAAACTTGTAATAGTACATTAATTGTAGCGGAGGTATTGTGTGGCGACCCAGGTGTTGTGTGCGAATGTACCAATACACCTCCAGGCACAATATTGTCGCAAATAACGCCTGGCACTTTTGATGCTTCGAACACATTAATGGTTTATGTTCTTACAGATGCTTCTGGAAATATTTTAGCATCTAACCGAACTGGGTATTTCGATTTGTTAAATAATGGAGATTATCAAGTTCATGCTTATAATTTTTTAATTGCGGATGTTCCAGCAACATTGCCAACAAGCGGAACAATTTCAACTTGGGAAGCAGGGCTTCCAGCTACAGCTTGTTTGGATATTTGCACCCCAGCAGACTATACGGTAAATTGCAACTGTTTTGTATGTCCTACAATAACAGCAATTACGGATCTTGCTGATATATGTGAAGGATCTAACTTCGATGCTGTAGCTACTGGTTTAGCAGATATGACGACAATTTATGGAATTAACTTCGTAACATTCACAGGAACAACACCTCCTAGTGATGTCTATATTGGTGGTAGTTCCTTAGGCATAGTAGGAAACGGTTCATTAACTGGAGTTAGTCCAAATCAAATAGCTACCTTGTCAAGTGTAGGCGCTAGTCTTACAGCTGGCACCTATCAACTTTGCGCAATTTTATCACCGGTACCAGCTGATGTAACTTGTAGGCCTTCACAATGCGTAACGGTGGTTGTAAATGCGGTGCCGACACTTAGCATTACACAACCATCACCAGTATGTACACCAGCAACGGTGGACGTGACATC
>CAYZQX010000006.1:0-28878 GCA_964480615.1 uncultured Chitinophagales bacterium
TATGTTTAGAATAGTAGCTTTAGTATTTCTTTTCTTCGCATCCTACTCCTGTAAGTCTATTGCACAAAAGGATTCCTCTCTAATTCAAATTCAAACTCAAAAAATGAAAATCGAATATTATGATGGTTCTGGCAATGCCTATTCCTTGCAAGCAATGCAACTGACCTATAAACCTATGACTCCTGAGATGAGTAGTTCGGGTTTATACAGCGGCGGCGATCCCGCTGAGGCCCTGCTAGATACTAAACAAATAGCAGGTCTAAAGACATTGCTAGAACACACTATAAACAATACTAATGAGCATAGCACCGCGCGAGAAAAAGGGACTGCACTCATTAATTATTCTATTGATAGTCAAGATGGATCCATTATACTAAAAAGAGATTCAGTCCTTAAGAGTGAACTAGAGTCCTATCTCAAATCCCTTCTCAAATTACCTTAGTGTTATCTAAGCTGTCTTACATTCCTCTCATTAATTTTGCGCGTTGCCTCATTGTGTAGTAGAGGAAAATGCCTGTATGATTTGGATCTTTAAATTTACTTGATTGCGCAATGTTTTTGTAATCATCTCCACTGGTATATCTGAGTAATTGGATTTTGTTTTAATAGGTAAGTTGTTGATGTCTGATGGTTGAATACCACGCATCCGCCAAATATTTTCATTTACAAAATGTTGTAATTGCAGTGGGTTTTCACTTGCGATATAATTCAATATAGATTTTGATAATTCAAGCGGCCAATAGTATTCCTTAGTGATTAGTACTGAAATGATTTCATTACTTGCAATATTGAAAAATTGGTAGGCCTGAATAAGCATTTGTTCTCTTGGTAGTAGATTGAATAATTCTATATTGAACAATCTAGTGGATTGAAAAAATGAAATGGCAAATTCAGTATCCTCTGCCCTTTGAGCAGCACTGATAAATGATGGGAAGTATTTTTTTAATGCAGGCTCATTGAGGTGAGTGATTAATGTAGAGGGTTGTAGGTTATACCGCTGGTACCAATAATTTATCGAGAGGTGAGCAATGCATTGGGATATAATATATTCTGCATTGGTAAAATTAGGATCAGGCGATTTCATTACTACATACCACTTTTCCCATTCGGGATTTAACTCTATAAGCGAAGGATTACATTGTAGCTGCTCCTTACTCACTAATCCCAATAAAGATTTTTTAGAGCCCATGGTTATAGCCTTATCAACAAGTTGAATGAACTCCTGGTGGATAGGTGATTGTTCATAATATTTTATGTATTGAATGGCCACATCTTTCACCTTTTGACTTCTGTCCTTGAGTAAGGAAAACGCCCATTCTAACTCATCTTCATTTTGTATATGCCCTAGTATGGAAATCAACTCGAAGCGATTATTTGCATTTTCTTCTTTCCATATTTTTTGCAGTGCTTCAAATGCCTGATTGGGGCATTTTTTTCTCCAGGCTATAAAGATTATTTTACGGTCTTGTAGTTTACTAAGTTCCCACTTATCGATCCATTCTTGAGGCAATTCTTGGATTGATGGATCCACTGCCCATGAAGTCAATATGGATGTAATATCTTGTTCGCTTTCTATAAAGTTTTGATCGGCAAGCCAAGCCCATCGATGTCCACCACAGGCGGATAAAAATTGCCTAAAGCGCGTGTGTTCCTTGCTGATATTTATTAACTCAGCGAGCATATAGGGTCTTAGAATAAGCTTGGTGTGTTTACACATCTCCAGCCAATAAAACAACAAGGACCATTCACTCTGACTGAGGAGTTCATTCCACAGTCTGAGCGCATCATCACTAATGTATGGAAGTGATTCAGCTGCTGCGCTGCTTAGATTTATAGGGTTGTTAAGTCGCAGTGGCAGTGCGGCACATTGATGATATTGATAAAACAGTGCTGCTAAGCTAAGTAGCCTCCTCTCATCCTCTTGATGTGTTTCAAAAACTATATTTTGTATAGGTCTTAATCCATCAGGACAATCAAGGGGTTTTATGGACTTGCGATGTGTGCCTACGATACTGTGATTGAGTAGCTCATTCCAAGACATAAGCTAGTATGTATTGTTTTTTTTTGAGTAATGAATGAGGTATGACATCATAAGATTTAAGTATAGTTTAAGTGCTTAGGAATGAGGCTAGCCTGGAAGTAAATTCAATTCTTGAATATCGGGTAGTGCTTTGCCAGTTATGCCCTTAAGCGAACCATAGAATTGTGCGGCATTCATTATCCCGCGTTCTAGGGTTTTCTCTCTTTCATTCCACAGCTTTTCGTATGATCTGCGTTCCTTATCAATACCCTCTTTGAGTTGTATGAACACCTCTACGATATTCTCCATACACATGCGAAATTCATTGCTCGTAAGATAGTCGTATATCATACTCATTTTATCTCCTTTGTTTGACTGTATAGCCATCTTGCGACTCACTTCTATAATGCCATGTCGGAGTGCCATCACCATCCCTTTAAATTCAAAATAAGAACTTACCCATACGCCATCCATTAGTCCTGCTCTGTCCATACCCTTAGGCATTACTTGTGTAATAAGTACAGCTATATCAGCATTTTCAGCCTGCTGGTCCTCCTTTAGTTTAGCAAGCCAGTTGGCGTTAAAATCTTTGGTGCGCTTGCTCTCATATATGATCTTACCACATACTTGTTGAAACTCATTGCGCACAAGTTGTATGACATCGGCGCCTCTAGCACCTTTTTTTACTTCCTCAATAATATCAAAAGGGAAAAGCTCAGCCAGCATTGCTTCTAGTGCCAGCTCTTGTACTTCGCCTTGAAGTTGCATAGAGCCTTGTTCGCTTTTGCGTTTCATTTCTTCAATTAGTTTTTTCTGATCCTCAAGCACTTTGTCCCGCTCTCTCAGTTGCATTTCAAACTGTTCTTTTTCTTTCTGTCGCGCTTTAGTCTCAATTTCTCCTGTACGCTCTAATAGCTGGCGCTGTATATCGAGTTCCATTCTTTCCTTTGCTTCATTCATCTGGCGTTCTCTGGTAATGAGTTCCAGCTCCTTGCCCTGCAAGGATTTTATCATCGTATTTTTCTCTTCATTTTCCTTGCGCAAAGACTCCATCTGTACAAGAAAATTTTCTTCAAATTGGATTTTGATGCGCTCGGTTTCTCTTATCTTAGCCTCTTCCAGTTTTGCTTGAAATATCTCATTCTCGCGTTTCCTTTTTTCTTCGAACTGCGACTCCTTTTCCTTTAGCACTTCTTCTTTTTGAAACACGTGTGCCCATATCGATTTTTTTTCCTGCTCAAATTTTAGCTTTAGGGACTCTTCAAGTTGGTGGCTCAATACTTCCTCCACATTAAACTGATGACCGCAGGAAGGACAAGATATTTTTACAGCTTGTTTTGTATGCATTGTTATTGAAAATTTTAGGGGATTAATGTTAATTTTTGGGTATCACTTTCTTGCGATAAATACATGTCAATAAGCCATTGTACTCATAAATAATTATCAAATATACATACAATGAATGATAAGTATATGTAGGTTTTATCGCACCATGAACTATTGATCTAATTAGACCTATTGTTAATATCAATAGGGCTTACTGGTGTCAATTTTTTTTTTTGGCCAGCACATAGCATATTAAGAGGATAATGGTGGGCAATAGTATAATTTTAAATTCTGAAAGCAACACACTGACACCGCGCTGTGACAATAAACTATCGATCCCAAATCCACTTACTTTAACGGGTCGCCATGGCATAAAATACCTAGTATTATCGAAGGGGAAAAAAAAGGCAACACCCTTGCCTCCACTCGTTATCGAATCTAATAGCCCATGGGAAACCGTGCATAAAAACAAAAATACAAAACTGATTAGTTTGTTTTTCCCCGCTATCCACTTATTCATGAATAGGGTGCACAATCCTGCCCATAATAATGCGAAAAAAATGCTGTGTGTAAATCCGCGGTGGCCATAGGGTGAACCATAAGCAATACCAAAGCGAAAACCCAATACATCCATATCAGGCAATGAAGCAGAGAGTGCCCCTACGATCCAAATGGGAATTGAAATAAAATCAGGTCTATAAAAACGCCCTAGGAGTGCAGCAAAAATACTATGTGTTATTATTGTAGGCATAATCAGTTGCATAGATACAAAAATTATTGCAAGTACACAATATATAAAAACAACCTGTCGCATAAAATCAGACCTATTAATGTGTTAGCAAGTGCTTAAAAACTATTTGTCAAACTGTTTAATATTCCTAGCTATTGGGGCTCAATTCTATTATAGATGGGATGAGAGGATAGAGGATGGGGCAATTGCAATGGATTCATAGTGTTCAGCCTGGATTCTAAAATCGAATTAGGCATTGTGGCGATGCCTGCGGCCCGGGCTGCTACAGGCTTCACTTCGTTCCGGTCTTGTCCACTGACTCCCTCATTATCCTAAAAATACATGTACTTACATAATACATTATCAACTGCTACATCAAGGACATCGGTGAAGGGAATCAGTGCACAAGACTAAACCATTCCGCATCCCTATCGCGAATACAACAAACTAAAGACAAATAGACTGAAAGTAAAAAACTAGTATCCTATTGTTGAAATATTGGTATAGTAAATTAATCAATCGAAAATTGCAATGAGATGATTATTACTAAGCAATACTAATGATGTGAATGATCATTGCGGATTCTATTAGTTGGATACTGGATCGCTTGAGGCACACCAGGAGCTTTACTCATAGAATTATACATCAAAAAAAAACCATTCAAGACCCTTATAACTAGGTCGAGAATGGTTTGCATATTGTCCTTCTGTCGAAACTAAATTATTGCCGACATATTAGATCATGGCTTTACTCCTCTTCGGCTTTTTGCTCTTCAGTAAATAAAACTTCAACAGGTTCAGGCTTATTTATCCACTTGCGCATGATTATGGCATCAGGTGGGCATCCTCCATTAAACTGGTTACAATGTCCTTGCATATACTCGGGCACTTCTTCCAGCAAAACGGGTTCGAAGCCAAAATGCTCAAAAAAACTGTCGCTACCTTCTGTAACTAAATATACGCCCTTTGCCTTCTTGTCCCTCGCCAAGCGCTCTAGCTCCCCGACCATTTTGCCGCCTAATCCATTGCCTTCTAATTGTTCTAGAACAGCGATAGAACGAAATAATACGGAATCGCCATAAACCTCCATGCCACCAGTGGCCACAATCTCTTCATGTTGCTTGAATACGAACATCTTACAAGCAGTAGTAAAATCATTGATCGATAGACCTCTACTTAGCAGCAGGTCTTCCATTTCTGGCCTTTCTAACAATGATACCATCTTAAAAATCACATTGGTCATCCCCATTTTAAACTATTTAGTTAGAATTAATAATAAAATTATCATAAATCCGCTACAAATATAATTGAATTATGACAATTTTTTTTATCGAGCGGTATTGTGGTTTGTAAAATGTTTAGAATTAACCTTTAATCCTAAATATTTTATAAATTCAGATTTATTTTTTTGATTTTTTTTAACAATTATAAGGAAATAATATAGAAATTAATATCCTTATTTTCAATCATCTTACGCAAGCTCAACTTTGGCATCTTAAGCGCTGTAGCGTATATATTAACCATTAAAGTTGATACATTTGAATAGATAAGTAGATTTATTATTGCTAGAACCTAATGTAATAAAGAATCCTATTTGGAATAGGTTATTTCAGTGAAGAAAATCATGTTCCACAATTAAAATCGATACTTGCTCAATTGCATCTATTTCGATGTTTATTATTTTACATTGTTTGTAATAACTACAAATTTTTTGACCATTAAACAATTTTTGAATTACAAAAAAAATTCTGTTACTAAGCAGAAGAAAAATCATTCCTAATACATTGGATTACAGCATGACAAAAATAATTATCATGTTTCCCTGTTTATCAATCTACGTTCATCACTAAGCGATAATGGATATGCTCACAAGATTGCGCAAGCATACTTATGGCTTAATCATTAATATCCACGCGTATGAATAATTATCGAAAACAGTAACCGATCTATATGCTAAATTAATTTCCCAAATTAAATGCAGCTAACACATAAAACACAATTTACATTCCAATAAAAAAATTTGAGCCTTCAATGAAACTGAAAAAAGTCAATATCCATTCTGGATGTCCTATGATAGACTGTCATTATTCTGCCTAAACCCTTATGTATAAAGCATTTGCGTGAAATTTTATAAGGTGAAAATGGATGATTATTTTATGACTAGGTTTTCCTATGATTAGCTATTTTTTTTGATTTGTATAAATCATACTTTCCATTATGGAATCGATGTCCAAAAAATAGAATTTTATTCAGTTGCCGAAGGATGTATTATGCCTCTCCTAGACTGCTCGTACATATCCATATTGCTATAATAAGAGATTAATAAGCTTATCCAGCTATTCCCAGTAATGATAGAAACTTGTGATTACATAGAAATATTTATATATTTACATATATATATTCATAAGTTTTTTTATGGATTTTGCTTGATTATTAAAAATATAGTTTACAATTAAAAAGTACCCAAAAAAAATGCTATGAAGCGGTAATACAACCAAACCAAATTTAGGGCAAATCTTTAAGAAGATTAGAGAAATCAAATTCCATATTAACCAGTAAATTGTAGTTCCAATTTGAATTAAAGAATTAATATTCGATTATACTCAATCTAAATTTCATAACTAAAGGAAATGTTTTATTGCTAGCTATTTATTGTTCCAGTATGGTCTCATTATATTTAAAATACAAAGTAATGATAAGAAGTTTAATTTTCTATATTTGTTATTGTTGTGAATAGACCTAGTGAATTAAAAGTTAATGGAATTTCAGTTCAATGCAAATGATAGAGCTAAGAACAAGGTAAAAGAAAATATTTGCCTTCCGACTTATATTATTAGTTTTTTAGTCTTGTATAATCACACTAATGATGTTATAAATTTGAATAGAGAAAAATTGTTTATTTTTATGTGTGATTATTACAGCATACAGGGATATTGTATCATATATTATTTTGCATTCGAGTTTAGATCATAACTTAATAAAATAATAATGGGGATATAATGTGATAATTTCTATATTTGTATCTGCACTTATAATACCCCAAAAACAACTTGATTTATGTTAAAATTTAATATGCCAAATCCTTCATTTTTCTCTGCTAGCTTCATAGGTATGCTCATGTTTTTATTGCCATTATTGGGTTGTACTAAGCGATTATCGTTGATTAAAAATGCTGAATGGTTAGTAGGTACTTGGGCTAGTAATACGGAGCATGGGATCTTATATGAATCCTGGCAAAAGAGTGACAAATACAAGCTTGCTGGGAAGAGCTATTTTTTAGAACAAGGGGACACCTTGCTTTTTGAAACAATTCAACTGCTGAAAGAAGGTGATGCACTCTATTATATTGTGACGGGTGCTGGTGGATCAGAACAGGGCGATATACCTTTTAAATCTATTACAGTAAAGCCCAATCATTTTGTTTTTGAAAATAAATTACATGATTTCCCTCAAACAATAATGTATAAAAAAATAACAAATGATTCGCTTCTGGCAATTGTAGAGGGTGGGAAGGATAGTACCTATCGACAAGTGAAATTTCCTATGCGCAGGATAAAATAGCTAGATGAAGATACGTGCCAAATATAAAAATGCACAGTTGAAGGTCCTCGAATTGAGTGTACTATTTTATTGCACTAAATAGTTCATACTACAAGTGTAGTGTTATAGAAAAGGTTGTGGTATTCAAAATCCAAATATTTTAAGAAAGACATGATTAATCCTACTGAGATATTATATGATGGCGATAGAATTTGTTGCCTATTACAATAGTGGGCATATTATAATTCTTATGAAATAATTGTGATTCAGGTTTATTGATTCTAACATTATGAGATTGTGCTCTGTATAGTGTAAATTGTTGGGTTGCGAGGCTAACGCAATTATTTTTTGTGTGGTTATTTTATGCAATCGTAGTATGTAGGCGATGAGTGAATGTAAAGAAAGAAATTTATCTTGGTATCCTTACTGCGTGAGCTGCCTGGAGGACAGCTATGCAATAGCTGGTGCGTAGCACGGGAGCGACAGCGCACTCCGGAAGGGAGCGACCTTGCCGCTGAGACTGCTGTCCTAGGCGATTCGTACAGTTGAAATGAAGCGGCAAGGGCACGCCCAAGGAATTTTGAGTTATAAGCTGAATAATAAATTTGTTATTCGATAATACGTGCAACTGTTACAGTTCCTATGTCCTCCCCAATCCAATACACTTGTATAGCATTAGATCCTTGCCCTGAAATTATTATCCCATTATCGGTGATAATCCATTCGTAGTTAGCACCACTCACAGCCTGAGTATAATAATTTACAATATGGTTATCACAGTCAGGTTCTACTGAAATTGTAACTGTGCATTCGTTATCACATAAATCCATTGAGTGATAGAAAAAGCTAGCTGCAACTTGCATCTCTTGCGTAAACTCAGGAAAGCATAATGACTGCATATTGTGACTACATATATCTTCGTTATAAAGCACAAAATGATGAGGGATTTCTAATTCAGCAAGTACATTTTCAAGAATAAGCTGACCACATCCAAGTGGCGCTGTATCGATACAGGGTTCAACCCACCAAGGGGCACATTCATCGTAAGGGATGATGGCTTCATCAGTTATATTATTGAACATCAGCAATGGCGGTTCTCCTGTATTGATTATGCTGTAATCAAAACAAGCGCCTGCTAGGGAAAGAACGCCCTTAATAGGTTTAGTTGTGGTAATCAGTGGTAGGGCTGGTCTTTCTATGGTGTTTGTGCCTACTGTAATAGGTGTAAGTTCGTAGCATGCCGCTGGCAGCTCTTCAGGCTGTGTGAGATAGGCAGCTCCTATAGCAGCATAGGCACCTGCACTCCATCCTCCTAGGAATATTCGATTGGTATCAATGCCCAGTTGTGGTGCTTCTGCAATTAAAAAATCAATGGTATCTCTGCAATCCAATATGGACCTGTAATAGGCTCTTATGGTCTCGTGCTGATCCACAGGGCAATAGGTTTCGCCTAGCCAGCCTAATCGATAATCAATGCTAGCTGTTACCCATCCACGACGTGCGAAGTCAAGTGCCACATCGAGCATATTAAAACGATCACCTCCTATATAGCCTCCGCCATGCAAGAGTATTAATAAGGGCCGATTAGTACAGGTATCCTCCACAGGAGTGTAGTATGTCAAATACAGATCTACTGTACTACCATTAGCTAATTCAGCATTTTCGCTGTATAATACTGTATGAGATTTCAATTGATCATACCTAGTCGTTAAGAAGTTAATACAACAATTCTGGGAACTCAATCTTTCGCCGGCAGTAGTGAGTAGTGTGCAATAGAGCATTAGTCCTAACCTTTTCATTATCTTTTGCTTCATAGTATGTATATTATTATGATGAGTGCTACTAATAGCTCATATTTAGTAGGTGGATACTCGTGAAAATTATTAGAATCTAATACAAAGATGGTACAAAATAATCAAAAGTTGTAATGAAATTATTATTACGCAGGAAAATATTTATTTTTAGAAACTGATATAAAAAAAAAGACTCATAAAATTTTTATTTTATGAGTCTTTTTTTATTTGGTCTTGGCTAGCTATGCTAGCTATAAATTAGTTTCGACGTATGATCAACTTAGTGGTATAAGTACCCAAGTCATTGATTATTTGAAGGACGTAAATGCCATCGCTTAGGTCAGCGAGATTAATACTATTTGGAATACCTGCGTATTTTTTTATTACCTGTCCGTTGATAGAGCTGATCATGGCAATTTCTTGTCCAGTACGGTGTCCCGAAAAGTTGATATTGAGATTGTCGAAGGCTGGTTGCGGGAATATTGTCAAGCCATTTTCCAAAGTGCTTATACCGGTGCTCGGTTGTTCAGCTTGCCATAGCAGTCCTGCACGAGGTCCAGCGATCATAGAACGCATTATTTCAATCTGACCGATAGTAAATGCATTTTGGCAGCTTTCGATACTGTAATCCATATAGTTTTCAATCATATCAGGTTTTTCATCGCTAGGTTCGCTGCAAGTGTTAGCGCTGAAAAGTGTTTCGCATGAAGGTACAGGCAATGCCGTGGGCTGGTGGTTATTATCTGCATCAGGGGTATCATCGATTCCATCATCCATGGTACAGTCACCATCGCCCCATATATGGCGCAGACCTAAATAATGACCTACTTCGTGTACTGCTGCACGGCCTTGATCGGCAAGCCCGTTATAAGGGCTATTGCCACCTGTTAATGCAGGATTAATACCAAAGACTTCATAGTGTATAACGACGCCATCCTTATCAGCAACATCAGTAGGTACACTACCAGTGGGCCAGTTAGGGGCTTCGGCAGGAGGATAGGCATAGCCCAACAATATACCACCAAGATCGGCAACCCATAGGTTTAAATATTTCTGTGTATCCCAAGGGCTTTTGCCACCCTGATCGTCAGATTTCACTCTATCGAGGAAGCTATAGTCTCCTGATGTCAATTGCGTGAAGGCATCTAAAGTGGCGGGATCAAGAGCAGTTAATATGCAGGGCAAAGCAGCTATAAGTTGATTCACATCATTAGGATCTGTGACGCCACAGCCACTAAATGCTTCAGTAATTGAGGCAGCATCGATCCCAAAAGTTTCTAAGCTGGTTTCTGTTCTAGTTATGCCAGTAGTAGGCATGCCCTGTGGGTCTTCGGTAGCGAGGTAAAACTCTATATTGGCATCCCCTACTATGGGTAAAAACTCTGACCTTGTAAGACTGGCATCTGCATTGGTGCGGCGGAAATCAGCATTGAGCACATCTATCTGAGACTGAATAATTTCATCACTCACATTTTCAGGATCAGTATTGTACACCACGTGAACAACAACAGGAATGCGATACAGGTCTTCAACATTTATATCTTTTTGTTTAGCCCTCATTTTGGCTTGTTCAAAAGATTGCTCAAAGGCATGTAAGAAACCTGGGCTTTTAGAATCAATGTAATAGGGTAGCACATCATTGCCACATCTTTTTGCCTGACTAAAACAGGCAACACTGCTACAAGCAATAGCAAGTAATAAGAATAATACTTTATTCATCAATAAAAATTAGTTGATTAAAAATGTTAGGTGATTAAGATAAGATACTTCTAGCGATTACAATACGCTGCACCTCACTGGTTCCTTCATAGATTTGTGTGATCTTGGCATCTCTCATTAATCGCTCTACGTGGTATTCTTTCACATAACCATAGCCACCGTGTATCTGTACTGCTTCGGTAGTTGTACGCATAGCTACTTCTGATGCAAAAACTTTAGCCATAGCAGCTGATTGGGTGATGTCCTCGTGGCGATCTTTCATAAGTGCTGCTTTCCATATAAGCAATCTAGCTGCTTGTATCTCGGTAGCCATATCAGCGAGCTTAAATTGTATGGCTTGGTGCTTGCTAATCTCCTGACCAAATGCTTTGCGTTCCTTGGAGTAAGCCAATGCTAATTCATAGGCCCCTTGAGCAATTCCCAGTGCTTGTGAGGCGATGCCTATACGTCCACCACTCAATGTTTTCATCGCAAACTTAAAGCCAAAGCCATCTTCACCGATTCTGTTTTCCTTAGGCACTACCACATCCTGAAACATAACAGAACAAGTATCAGAGGAGCGTATGCCGAGTTTATTCTCTTTGAGACCAGTGCTAACACCCTGGCGATCCTTTTCGATTATTAAGCAGTTAATTCCCCTATGTCCCTTGCTAACATCAGTTTGACACATAACGAGATATACACTTGCATTCTTTCCATTGGTAATCCAATTTTTAGTGCCATTCACTAAGTAATAATCACCTTGATCAATAGCTGTGGTACGTTGTGAAGTAGCATCGGAACCCGCCTCAGGCTCGCTGAGACAAAAAGCTCCTATGATTTCACCTTTTGCTAGGGGAACTAGATATTTGCGCTTTTGTGCTTCGGTGCCATAGGATTCCAATCCCCAGCATACCAAGGAGTTATTAACCGACATGCATACAGAGCAGCTATTATCAATCTTTGAAATTTCCTCCATCGCTAGTGAGTAGCTAAGGGTATCCATTCCACCACCGCCATATTCAGGACTTACCATCATCCCAAGAAATCCCAGCTCACCCATACGCTTGATTTGAGGCGCTGCAAACTCCATTTTTTCATCTCTCTCTATAACGCCAGGCAACAATTCATTCTGGGCAAAATCCCGTGCTGATTTTTGGATCATTAAATGCTCCTCCGATAGGGTAAAATTCATCAGTGTAAAAAAAATTATGAACACAAAGATAGCCAATTATTGAGAATTCAAAGATTCCTTCTAGGAATATTAATTCTAAACAAAAGCACTATTCATTGAAGTTAAAATATTTGATTAAATTTGTGTAGCCTACCCCTCGTCAGAATTGGCAAGTCTTTATAAATATGACAATCTGGAGGAATTGCTTATGTATGATAAGGAATTCCTAGATAAATGGCGCACCCTTAACTCCATACAAGATCATCATGAGCGCAATACACAGATCCTGGCCTTAGCCATAGATCTGAAGGTGGCAAAAAAATTAAAAGAAGCCTATTTGATTTGTTCAGAGATAAGCAAGCAAGGGATAGAAATATTAGGCCCCAGTTTGCTTATCAGTTATAAACTAGAGTGTAGTGAGTTGCTTGGCAAATTTGAGCAGTATGAGGAAGCCATGTACGAAGCTATGGACTGTCTTAAGGTGGCTAATGAGAATCCCAACTTTCTTGATCTGTGGAAGGCTAACCTGTGTATTGCCAATATAAATAGAAGAATACTCAGCTATGAGGAGGCAATCACACACTTTCATATAGCTTATGAATTAGCAATAGCACATGGCGATGAGCTCAAAATCATAGAATCACAATTGTGGTATGGCAATTGCTTGAACTGGATGAATCAACTCGATGAAGCTGAACTGTATTTATCAGCTGCCATTAGCAAGCTGGAACATGTTGCAATGACCGATGAGTTGAAAATAATGATCAGAGATTCTTCTTCCATACTTTATAGAAAAAAAAACAATCTTGAATTAGCTGGTCAACTTGCTTGGCAAAACTATAATATTTATTTGGAAGGCAAGGCAGAATCAATGGAGATCAATATATTGAAATCCTATACCAAAGTATTGCTCGAACAAAATGAATTAGATATTGCATATACAATTATCACTGAATGGTATCATAAACTAGAAGGTAGCACTAACCTAGAAATACTTAGTATATACTATGACACACTTGCGGAATATTACTGGCGAAAAGAAGATTACAAGGCAGCCTATAAATGGCAATCCTTGGGTATAAAAACCTATGAAGAAAAAGTTATTCAAGGGTCAAATCGCAAGATGGCTTTTTTGCAACTAAAAACTAAACTCACTATATTAGAGAATGAAAAAAATTTAGCATTAAAAGAACTAGAACAAAAAGACCTTTTTATAGCCTCCGTAAGTCACGAAATGAGAACACCCCTCAATGGCATAATGGGTATGAGTGAGTTGCTTTCCTTCACAGAGCTAACAACTACACAGTTAGAATATCTTCAAATAATTCAATCATCTAGTGCACACCTTATGTGCATTATCAATAATCTATTAGACCTTCGGAAACTCGATTCAGGCTTATTTGAAATCAATCGTCAGGTATTCAATTTAAAGGAAAGTTTACGCCATTGCTTAAATTTATTAAGACCGAGGGCATTTAACCAGAATCTATTCTTTCACATTAGCATTGACAATACATTGCCTGAGTATGTAAAAAACGATCCTATATTAATCAATCAAGTGCTTATGAATCTAATTAATAATGCCTTGAAATTTACAGAGCGAGGAGGAGTATTTGTAGATATAAAATGTACTTACCAAACCATAGAATTAGTCCGTATCAACTTCGAAGTAAGGGACACTGGGATAGGTATCCCCACTGATAAATTAACTACCATATTTAACCATTTTGTAAAGGTTGAAAATCACAGTAAACGAAGGTTTGAGGGATTGGGTTTAGGCCTTGCTATTTCCAACAGAATCCTCCAAAAACTTGGTTCTAGTATGAAAGTGAGCTCGGCCCTAGGAGTAGGTAGTAGCTTCTCTTTTTTATTAGATTTTCCCATAGCACAAAACCCAGAAATTGAAGTCATTAATATCAATAGAATTAAAGCCGATGGACTGACTGCATTAATCGTGGATGACAATACTACTAACTTGTTGTTTTTAAAAAACCTGTTGAAATCTTGGCAGTTTAATGTAATAGATACCTGCACTTCCAAGCATGCCATCCAACTAATTAAGGAGGTAAATTTTGACTTGATGTTATGCGATATTCAAATGCCTGAATATGATGGATTTGATCTCATAGGACAAGTAATTGAAAAATATCCATTAGAATCCGAGCGACCTATACTCATTGCGGTGAGTGCAAATTGTTCCATTATTCAAAAAGAACAAGCCATTAATGCAGGATTCGATAATTACATAACCAAGCCATTCAAATCTAAGGAGTTAATTCAGGTATTAGTGATCTATTTCCCGCAGATTGTATCCTATGAAACTGATGTATTAGATGCGGTAAATATATCAACTGCCCCAGCGATAGGTACTAGTACGACAAGTGATAATATATCCGATGAGTTAATGGATAAGATCATGGTCGATATACAAGCGAGTATTACAATCATGAAAGAAGCACTGAATATCAAAGATTTTGAGGGAATAAGACAAAATGCACATTATATGATCTCTAGCTTTAGTATTGTACAACAGGAGACCATTATTGCCCTATTACAAGCCATTGAATCTTCTTGTGACAATCTACATTACCCATTAGTGAAAAAGCTTGTATTAGAGTATATACGCAATTGTGAGGCATATACTTCCGCTTATCTAATAAAGCAATAGCGGGCAGTACATTTTTATTACACTTCCCAAAACATTCATAACAAGGGTAACTATTCAACTATTAATTGACTCTTATAATATTATAAGCATCAGTATTTTATACATTATTATGGCGATGCCTCCGACCCGGGTTACTTGCGAATTTTTTATTTTTCATCAGCAACAAGAATCTGCGCTATCGCTTGATTTTACTGGGCTGCGCTCTGCTGGCAAGTATATTAATTCAACGGCAGCCAGAATCTTCGCAAGCTCGATTTGCTCCAGTACAGGGCTAGCAGGTTATAAAGATATAGGCCTATGAACTAGCATTAGGAACCTGCAAGCCTATACTAAACCCATACGATCCCTATCGCTTTAGCCGAACTTATTCTATTTTGTTGATTTTAAAGACTAAAGTATTGAACCTTGTATTATTGCATGTGGTTCAAGTATAGAATTAGACAGATGTGGTGTTATAGGCTTCTAGTTACACTATCAAAAAAGAGATAGGATGGTAGGTGATTTATTTTCTAGGATTTCATACCCTTACTTGACATTAAGAAAGAGAAAAATGAGGCAAGAAGCTAATTATATAGATGACGTATAGCAACATTGACTGGTGTGCTTCGCAATAATTTGATTATAGTATTTTACAACAAGGGAATAATTAGAATTGCAGCATACTTTATATGGGTGTTGAATCGCCCTTTTTCAAAAAATGGCTATTCTTGTCAAATATTGCTGGTTTAAAGAAAATAATTTAAGGGATTGGAATGAACAAGCATTGGATTGTATTGTTTTTTATATTTTTGCGAACTGGTGCGATATCTATATCGTTGGAAATGAAATATTACCAACTGTATTTTGAGTTTCGACCAAATTCATAAAAGAAATAAACAGCGCCGAATAACTTGAAGATAACAACGGACGGTCAGCCTATTAAGGATACCTTAATTAACATACAGTTTTTCCGAATAGCTAGTATGGTAATGGGTATCGTTTTTTTGTTTTTTGCTTTATTATTTATTTCTCCATATAATAGAGAAGTATTTGCCATTAATTTAGTGTCGTCTATCCTTTGTTTTGCAGCTTATCAAATTTCATTTAAGGCAGTTATCCCTCTGGTAATATTTAAGAATTTTCATCCATTTGTTATATTTTTTAATTCTGCCTTAGTATATAATATTGATATTAGTATTTCTAATACACAATTATACTGGCTGACATTTAGTCCATTAATAGGTATGATAACAGGTAATATAAGTGTTGCTGTAGTATGGACTTCCATTAGTATTATTTATTTAATATTATTGGGATTTCAAATGAATATCAGCAATATTGTAGGACTATATGAAATGCACAAGGGGATAACATGGCTGGAAATATTTGACTTAATAACTTATCTAATTTGTTTTTTATTTTTTACTATTTTTATTTATACGTTGCAGCGCAATGCCTATAATGTATTAAAACAGTCGAATAAAAATTTGGAAGCCACTAAAGTGGAATTGCTAATGGCACAAAAATTCAAGAATGATTTTTTTGCTAAAATAAGTCACGAAATTAGAACACCACTTATAGCAATTAAAGGTATTACGGAGTTATTGCAGAAAAAGCCCAATCAACTGGAGACCGACAAATATTATCATTCCTTGTTGTTCTCTTCTAATCACTTACTAAATATTGTAAATGACATATTAGATGTATCAAAAATAGCTGAAAATAAATTAGAATTAGATTTTAGTGATGTAGAACTGAAGGAAATTATTCTTTCCACCTATCATTCACTCAATAATTTAGCAGAAGCCAAAGGCTTAAAATACCAGTTGACTTTTAGTGATGATTTCCCAAGCTCGGCTAATACGGATGGAAAGCGACTTGCTCAGATATTGTATAACCTAATTCAAAATGCGATTAAGTTTACACCTGAAGGGTATGTTATGATTACTTGTGAGCTGGTGGATAATTTCATTAGCATTAAAGTTAAGGATTCAGGCATAGGTATTTCAAAGGATTTTGCACGGAAAATTTTTGATGATTTTTCACAAGAGCGCAGATTGCAATCTGAAAAACTATATGGTACAGGATTGGGATTGAGTATTTCCGAAAAGCTCTGTAAGCTGCTAAGTGGTGAGTTAACTTGGGAGAGCGAAGTGAATAAGGGATCTGTTTTTAATATGCGATTGCCTTACGTTCCAAATAGGGCACCGATGATTAAAAAGCGTATTGAAAGTTATGTAGATGCAATAAATTTTAATCTGAATTTTATTATAGCTGATGACAATGAAATGAATCTTTATGTAACGGAGAGAATACTGGCCAATGAATTTAAAAACTCAAACTTTTCACTCGCATACGATGGCAAGCAAGTTTTGGATTTATTAAAGGATCAGCATTTTGATTTTCTATTTTTGGATTTACAAATGCCAATATTAGATGGCTATGAGACTGCCCGAATCATTAGAGAAAAGGATGGGGCGTTAGTTATATTTGCACTTACAGCGAGTATCAATGATGCAGTATATCAGCGTTGCAAGCAACTGGGAATTAATGAAATTGTCGTTAAACCATTTGAAGTCAATGATCTAAAAAATTTGATGAGTAAATATTTATAGGTGTCCCACACAAAATTTTTAGGAATAGAATAATCGAAACTATATACTACCTGCTGGATACTAGTCGCTAGACTCTGGACACTGGATAATGGACACTAGACATAATGTAGTTACTACCACAAATATCAGGATCATAAATCCTTAATCGTGAATCTTGAATCGTGAAAAAGCGATAGGGATAGGAAGGGTTTGTGCTGGGGTGGCGGGCTTTCTTCAGTTAATTTTTAATAAGCCGAAAGCCCGCCACTCCAGTACCGTAGCGTCAGCGAAGCCCTGTATAGCCCGGGCCTTTAGGCATCGCCCATAATAATAAAACCTGTATAAAAAGTAATGATAAAAAGCAGTTGCTTATACATAAAGAGTATTTAGCTTAGAGTTAATTCTAATAGGTTGTTAGTTCTTGTATATCCTTAGCCAGCATCATTGTTTTTGAACAATTGGCGATTATGAAAATGATAGATATTGAGGTTGTATATCTTATTTTCCTTTCCAAAATTGAAATAGTTTATTCACTAAGGAGTTGCCATCTGATTCTTTTTTTAAACCACCTTGTGTGAGGTAATCTTTTAGCAATTGTCCACCGCGGCGCGATGCTAATAATATGCGATCATCAGTAAGTACAATTTCATTTTCATTGTGGCGATATTGTCGAATAAAATCTAGGTTGACAATTAAGCTTTGGCTGATCTGAAAGAAGTGGTAATCTTCGACTAACATAGAACTGTAATGACCAAGATTTTTCGCTGCACACAGCGGCTTCTGTTGGTTATTGATGTGTATATATGTGATAGGTCCATCCGCTTCGAGATACATTATATCACTGACTGAAATGAATTCATAGATCCCACCTATAAGTTGAAAGGTAAGTTTAAATGGTCGCTTATCTGGTTGCCGCATAGATTCTAAGAGCAGCATCATCTGTTGCAACTTATCTTCATCAGTTATGGATTGGGTATTTTTTTTTGCTTTGATTTTTTCTTCGGCTCTAAGTACAGCGCTTTTAAATTTTTCGTGTTCCACTGGTTTAGTCAAAAAATCGACAGCAAAATAGCGAAAGGCCCTTAGTGCATTTTCAAATGTTCCTTCGGCTGTTATAAATATAGGTTCGAAGGCGATAGACCCTTTGTATTGCAGCCATCTTTCTAATAGATCAAAGGCAGTCTGGTGGTGCAATTGTATGTCCAAAAAAACGATATTGGGATCTTCATCATTGAGCATTCGCAAAGCCTCATCGACTGTCTCAGCCTTACCTACAATTTCGATATATGGAAATTCCGCTCTTGCAATATTTTCGATTAGTTGTGCAAACTCGGGTTGATCTTCTACTATTAAAGCTCTTAGTGACATTGTGTAAAATTAGTCATAAAATATTATTTCAACTTTTGTGCCATAAGGTTCTATGTCAAATGTATTGAGCACAATATGTATTGGATTTTTTAGCCTAGCAAGATTTTGTACCCTTTTTAGTACGAGTTCAGTGGCTCTAGACTGATAGGCCTTGATAGAGTTTTGTTTCATTTTTTCTACTCCTTTACGACCTATACCGTTGTCTTCGATAGTGCATACGATCTTTTCATTTTCAAATTTTTTCATCGAAAATTTTATCCATTTTTCAGTTGCCATACTGTGCTTGATACCATGCTTTATGGCGTTTTCGACAAATGGTTGTATGATCATAGGTGATATGAGATGATTGTTTTGGTCAATTGATTCGTCGATGTCCCAATATACCATAAAACTGTCTTTTGAAAGCTCTTGTTCAAACTGGATGTACTTAGTCAGCAATTCTAATTCTTGTGCTATGGAATGGCCTTGCATGTAGTCTTTTGAATTTTCGGGATTTGACTTAATCGAGGATTCTAGGTAGAGGCGTATAAGTTTAGCTAAATCGGTTAATTGTTGATGTGCTGATTGAGCATCTTTATGAAGTATTTTTTCTTGTATAGCTGTAAGCACATTGTTGATAAAATGAGGTTTTAGTTGTTCCTGTAGTGTTTTTACTTCGAGGTATTTGCTACGTGCATCCAGTTCTGAAGAAACTAATCTTAAGTGTTTGTTCTTGTAGAAGGATCGCAGATATACAAAGCTGATGATTCCTAAGAGTGCGGTTAGAATTGTAAATAGTATAAAAGCTTTTTTATAAAAATTAGGTTCTTGGTAAAAAGGAATATTCACCTGTATCACAATTCTATCAATGGGATCAGTAGGGAATGTGTTGTGAAGTTGCTTAACTCTGAGTTCAAAGGTGTAATAGCCTGAAGATAGATTGGCAAATGAAAGTGAGTTATTCGTAGTCCATTCAGACCAATCTTCTTGTATTTCTGAGATTCGATAGCTGTATAGGGTTGTAATAGGCCGTTCAGATCCTGTTCCTTCAAAACCAATAGTTATCTTGTTTGTTTTGTAGGGAAGAATTAAGGTATCGGTCGTATGGGGCGATATGTTTTTTTGATTTACACTATTAATAAGGGGCATTATGAGTTCATACTTCATATCCAACTTATGGTAGTCTAGTCTAGCAATAGATGCTGAGCTAATCCAGACATCTCGGTTGTGATCGATAAATAAACCGTTTTGATCCACGGATCTAAAAATAAAGCCATTGTGATCGTTGTATAATTTTAGTTTAATAAGGTTATTAGATTGGTAGATTAAGTTGTCTAAAAAATAAATTCCATTTTGTGTTCCTATGATAATGTAGGTGCTATCGATCCCCGAGATCGCATTAATTTGTTCTCTTAATATTTTGTCCGAAAGCAGGAAGAGTTCGTCATCAGTTTCATCATATTTAAGCACACCATCATCACTGCCGAACCACAGTTCATTATATACGTCTTTGTAGATTGTAGCTACACCGCCATACGCTAGTTTGCCATTTTCAGAAGTATAATTTTTTACTTCATTGGTTTGTGGATTATAGGAGCTCAAACCTGTGAAAGAGCCGAACCAGTATAATCCATTTTTATCTTCATTGATACAGATGATAAAATAGTTGTTGTGAACATTTTCAGCTGGACCTATAAAGCTGAATGCTCCGTTGTCTTTAAGGATGCCTATGCCGCCTTGCATACCCATAACGGTCTGATTTCTTTTTTTGTCATAATATACATACAATGACTTGTAGGGATATTTTTTTACAATGCGTTCGGTATATGGGTTGTATTCGATCAGTTGTTCTGAAGGAATTAAGAGGTTACCTTTGTTATTGATAATTCCTCCGGTATAAATTTCATCGGTGAAGGTGATCGTCTTAACAAAATTATTATTGATGTATTTATACAATGAGCGATCTTCATAGCTGCCCAGCCATAGCTGCTTTGTGGTATCTTCGATCATGGTCCATATCGCTTTAAGGTTGTGCTTGGGAAAATAGGTAAATGGCTTGGGGAAATAGTGAATAATTCCATTTTCAGTTCCGAACCATATACTGCCATTTTGTTCATAAGCAACCGCATTTAAAAGTGGGAAGTTTTCAGATGCAACTGACCAATTGGCATTTTTATTATCGAAGATTTGTAAACTATTATCCGCTATTCTAAAGAGTGGTGGCAGATGTGCCTGTGCTAATGAGTCATAGGACGTGGAAGATGCGGGGTTAAATTTGTTGTTAATATGGGCATTGTTCCATAAGATTACTTCGTCTCCTATCTCTAATTTGTACTTTAAAACTACAAAAGGGAACTTGTTATTAATCCATTCAGATTCCACAACTTTATGTTCGAAATTATATACAATTTCGAGTTTATCCTGTTGTATGTTCCAATCAATAATTTGGTTTTGTGTAAGTATATAGGCTTTGTGTTTCTGGTAAAAAATGATATTAGTGATGGTGAGATCGCACAGTATTGGATATTCATCAGTAGCTTTATAATACCCTGTATTCGTATTGAAGCAGAGCAGTTCATTTTTTAGTGGCGTCCATATATTTCCTAATGAGTCGATACAAATATTTTTAGAGGTAAAGAGTCCATCGTTGTAAGCAAAAGGCTTAATCGTTTTTCCATTATAATAGGCGAGGCCTGACCTAGTGCTAATCCATACCCCTCCTTCCTGATTTTGAACAAATCCGTTGACCCTTAAATTAGGCAGACCTTCCTTGATTCCAAAATTCTGAAATTTCTCCCCATTAAATTTTGAGACCCCTCCTTTAGTTGCAATCCATAGAAAGCGATTTTGGTCTATGAATAAATTAGTGACTTGGGGATGTATTAATCCATCAGTGAGGGTATAGCTCAAGTATAATTTAGTATCATAGGTGGGCTGATCACCAAATTCTTGACAAAAAACATACGGAGCATGGAAATAAATGATCAGGTGATAAAATAAAATGGAGCTAAAACGGACAATGATCCTCATGAACTTGAGATGAAATAGAGATAAAAGTAAATAATGTTGCAACTGTGAATTTTGATCATTTTACCGAATGTTTGTGTATAGAACCAGTTATTCGATATTTCGACCACTTGTTACATTTCACTTGGTGGGTAACGATCAAAATCTCATTTTTGCTATCAAGAAAGCAGATCAAAAAGAATTCTTGAGATCGGGATCCTCAAAATTGTCTGCTAAGGGTAAGGGTAAGACGGTGGCGAGGATCCAGCTTTTTTATAATAAAACACGAATATAGAACATATTTTTATATAATTGACTAGGTATTTATTTAAGGACACTGCTAATTCCCCGTTTGATCAAATCCCTGTGCCTCGTGTGCAGGGATTTTTTTGTTTTATAATTGGGTTAGTATCATTGGTAAGTGCAATTATTTTTAAGCAAATGACCCCCATAACTTACAGGTTCAAAAATAAGATTTATAACTTTATATATGTAAATCTGCTATAAATCACAAGAAATTAAAGAAACTTATGGAATTATGGATTGTATTTTATCAAATATATAATTTGAGCATTTACAATACAATACATATTTTTTTTTGACAAAATTATCGGGAATAATAACCATAAATTAGAAGCCGGAAAACTAAATACATAAAATAGCTAATTCTTTTTTGACAAAAAGTAGGATCATTTTTTGCACCTTGACAAATGGAATTTTTAAGTGTTAGATTTGCCTCAGATTCATTCACTAGTCACCAATTAAATTTATATATATGCAAAAATTTTATTCATCATTTTCAAGTACTTGCTTCTTTTGTTTGCTTTTTATTATTGCAAATGTTTTTTCCAGCCTAGGTATATATGCAGCACCAAAAGGTGGTTGTCCTATCAATGATGCTGGACAATTGATTACTAATTATGACTTCATCAATAAGACGGGTACTGGAGCGATATGCCAAGGTCAGTGGTTAGAACTGCAAGCCATGGATTTATTAATAGCCAGTGATAGTTATGAGGCTGGATTTATAATTGCTGACCATAGCGATTTAACCCTCGCGGAATATATCCACTATACCACAGATCCTCAATTATTAAATGAAGGAGATTTTCCTATGGGTATTGATCTGTATTTCTTTAGTGCTGTTTTGCCATACCCATTTATCAATGGCATTATCAATGATCCTTGCAGTGCTGTTAGTGAGCCATTGATGATGAGATTGAGCCCTACTATTTCAATAACCGTTGATCAAGATTGTGCCAGTGGATTGCACGAGTTAACCATCGTAGTCAGCCCTGAATATGAGGTGATCAATAATATTTCGATTGCAGGAGTGAATTATGGATCAGGACCTACTATCTATGTCGATGTGCCTAATAATTCTACTCAAATCGTATTAGAATACAGTTTTGGGGATTGTGGGTTATGCGATTATGTAATGTTGCATCCTATGCTTGAGCTAGAGGCTATACAAACAGGGTGTGATGGTGTAAGTGGCAGC
This sequence comes from uncultured Chitinophagales bacterium, assembly GCA_964480615.1. Taxonomy (GTDB): domain Bacteria; phylum Bacteroidota; class Bacteroidia; order Chitinophagales; family UBA2359; genus CAYZQX01. The sequence goes on from CAYZQX010000006.1 coordinate 23,376, forward strand.
GTATTGCTTTCTACCACAGGTGGATCAGGAGCTATGGAGGATGGCAATTTCTATTTGAGTATTGATGAACATTCCTTTCATCACATATACAGTACCACGATTACAGGGTTATCGGATGGCTATCACAATTTATGTGTGAAGGATGGAGAATCTGGCTGTGTGGCGTGTGCCGATATTCAGGTATTGAACACTCCTGATGCCCCGCAAGTAAGCAATGGCACCACATGCGCTGGTGAAGAATTAGCTGTGTATATAGTTGATCCCAATCCTATAGTACAATACAATTGGTATGCCGATGGCGTATTACAAAATTCAGAACAAAGTCAGTGGATTATTACCAATCCTTCACAAGATGTAATATATGAAGTGAGCGCTTCCGTACTAGATTGCGAAAGCCCACGCACAGCAATCAATGTGGAGATTATCCAACAACCGATCGTAGTGGAATATACTTATGCTTGCACTGAAGATTATCAAGTCAGCATTGCCATTACCTTAGCGAATGCTGGTAACTATTACGATGTATTTAATCAAGTGAGTTTTACTGGCGATAGCTATGTATTGCAAACTCACGATTATAGTATCCAAAATTTTCTAATTGAATTGACCACTGCACAAGGCATGGATAATGGCTGCGAAAGTACATTTATAAGCATTGAGGAGGCTTATAGCTGCTTGCCACCTATCCAAGCGAATGAGGATGATCTTGGAGTATTCAATGCAGGTGAATTAGTGACGATCAATGACTCCTTATTATTGCCTAACGATGAAGGTGTAATGGTGAGCATATTAGATGTCAGCATATGTGATGAAACAAGTCCATATACGACAATGGGTAGTGTAGAACAAGTCAATGGCAACTGGATATACAGCCCTCCATCAAACCTGTTCGTAGGAACAGATACAATATGTTATGCTATAATTGACGAATTAGGTCAAATAAGCAATTCCTATATTACCATAACATATATCAATCCACTGAGCTGTGACTATGTTTCAGTGATTGATTTGGATTGTTTACAGAATGATACAAGCACCTTAGACTTATTCAGAGTGGTACTATTTATTCAAGGGGTACCAAATGAGCAATATTTAGTACAGCTCATCAGTGCTGATTCTACGATTTATGAAATACTGACAGCAGATGATGAAGGGTATGTAAATTATATATCTGACACGATCTATTTTGAAAATGTGGCATTAGGCTACGATGGTACGATTACCCTGCTCAATAATCCATCATGTGTTCGGAATTATTACCTTGAGGAATTCAGTTGTTCTCCAGTGGTTAATGTAGAATTTATTGATTTCTCATTAGCAAGAGTGGATAATCAAGTTAAGCTCTATTGGGCTACAGGCACTGAGCATGATGCCGCTTATTTCACAATCGAAAAGTCCTATGACGGCTTGCAGTTTGAACCTATTGGAACGACTCTGCAAGCAATGGGCAATAGCACGGTGACACAATATTATAGTTTGCTCGATGATGCTGAAATTAAGTCTATACAATATTACAGACTTTCAGAAACGGATATAGAAGGACATATTAAGTATTACAACAAAATATTGCAATATAAAAATGACCTAATCGCAGTGGATACGCAAGAACCTTATATTCATAACAACATATTATATACGGATTATCAAATAGGACACTATGATCTATCAATAGTTGATGCCGCAGGAAGAGTTGTTATTCAACAAGTAATTACTAATCACAACTATGATCTTTCGATTCTAGCTAACGGAATTTATTTTATCAATATACATAGCACTGATAATAGATATAAGACCATTAAGTACTTAAAATTTTAAAAATGTATTACTCTTAAAATTCCACTAAGTTATTTGCATCTGTTTTATTGGTTTAACTCCCTAGTTTCCGAATTGGATAACTAGGGAGTTTTTTGTTTTATAAATAATGCTGGATTGCAATTAGACATTATTGTATTGAGTAGGGCTAGCTAAATAGGGGATGCTAAATAACTCATAAGTATGCGATTATGGCGATGCCTGCGGCCCGGGCTATTTGCTACAAGTCCTCGCTCGTGCCTCGCTGTGGGCTTTTCGCGTCTATCCCTATCGCAATAACTAGACTCTGGACACTAGATACTGGACACTGGACTTTATGGAGTTACGTTAACCAGCTTCAGAGAGGTAAATCCAAAATCGTTAATCGTAAATCGCGTAAGCTAGACACTGGATATTAGACGCTTGACTTTAATTCGTAATATCTAGTGACATAAAATCAAAACACAAAACTCATAAAGATTGTAATCGTTATTGAATTATCGAAAATCGTAAATCGCGCTAGCCAATCGTGAATCAATTAAAAGATACTAAGGACAGAGCCCAAAATGCGCCAATTACTATCCCTCACTGTGGAGAAAAACTGAATAGGTTTTGGGGGAACTTTCCTATCGCAAATACTACTTAAAGGAACAATAAGCAAGAGATGACACTTCTTACTTATGATGCAAGCTTTTATATGAAAACTCAGCAATTCTTTTGTATAACCTCTGCACTTGCATTTTCAATAATCCTTTATAATAAATGATTTTAGCGTTATTGAGCAAGCCCTATGTAAGAATTTATATAAATGTATTATTTTGCATGGTATATGGATAACAATTCAACCACAAAACAATACCTGATAAAATTGGTTTTAAATTCTCAATTTCACTCCAATGAGGCCTGGACTGATAAAGAGTTTGCCCTAGCAGCAGGACATTTTGATCATTTAAAAAGGCTGAAAGCGGAAGGTCGATTAATTATTGCTGGTCGTACTCAAGAGCCTCATGAGCATACCTTTGGAATAATGATATTTACTGCCGATAATGATGAACAAGCACAAGCCGTTCTCGATGAAGACCCAGCCGTAATAGGTGGATTAATGATAGCAAGCTTACATCCATACCATGTAGCATTAATGGGTTAATAATTTTAGAAAAATATTTGTTTGTTAGTCTATCCAATCCCAGATTATTTTTACTGTATAGGGTTATGGATCTATTATTATATTGGTTTGTAAGTTAATGCTTTGTTATTGGTGTGCCGTGTTTTTCTGTAATGAATATTTAATGTTGATCTCATTCACCACAGACCTAGCAATAGAACACAAATTCATTTCTTTATATACAATACAATGGATCAATAATGAGCGGGAAGGGATGCGCCTGTAAAAATTGTTTGTTAATTCTATTGAAAATGTAACCATCGTAATGGTTAACTAACTTTATAAATAAGATTTAGTATAATTTATAGAGATTGATTTTTTTATTGGTGGATTCAATCCATAAATGTAAATATTGATTAGGGTTTTTTTGTATTATTGTATGAATAATTGTCCGAACTAATAGTTGTTATCCTATTCTTATAAAGTAGGTAGGAAAATAGCCAAGTTGAAAAGTCATGCATTTGGATTAGTTCGCTTTGTTGTATTCGCGATAGGGATAGGAAGGGTTTGTACAGGGCTGGCAGGTTCAGTATGCTGGTTTGAAATCCTAATGTTCTATAACCTGCCAGTCCTGTACCGGAGCGACAGCGCAGCCCTGAATAGCCCGGGCCGCAGGCATCGCCATAATCAAATGCGGTCAGAAAATTGAACAATAGCTCATCAATAGAATAATGTAGGAATGACTGAGTCTTTTCTAATAGTTTGAAACATTAGTGCAAACACCTAGTTTGTTACAGTTGATCATTGTGATTAAAATTAGTTGGAATATCTTTACGCCTTGTAATTGCTTATTGGGACAATAAGTCATGGGACTAACGATCAGTAAGCTTCGGAATAATTATAAAAGATCCTCCATAAAACAAGCAAAAATGTCAGATAATCTGCTTCAAATATTAGATCAAAAATTAGCTGAAATAAAGGCCTATTCTATATCCAATCTTCAGGAATTAGAGCAATTTAGGGTTTCATTTCTAGGCTCAAAAAATTCTATAAAGCCATTGATGGATGAGATGAAGAACATAGCTCCTGAACTGCGCAAAGAATATGGTCAAAAAATAAACCTCCTAAAGAATACAGCGGAGTCTATATGGCAATCTCACAAAGAAAGCTTAGAAGCTGGTAGTATCAATAGTAAGAAGGAAATACCTGATCTCTCCTTGCCAGTAAAAGGTCTATATCATGGCAGTCGCCATCCTTCGGCCCTTACTATGAATCAGATCATCCGCATATTTACACGCTTGGGTTTCACCATTAGCAAAGGCCCTGAGATAGAAGATGATTGGCATAACTTTACAGCATTAAACTTTCCACCTGATCATCCAGCGAGGGATATGCAGGACACCTATTTTATCGAGGAAGATATTGCTTTGCGCACCCATACCTCATCAGTTCAAGTGCGAGTGATGGAGCATAATAAGCCGCCTATCCGAACAATTTCTCCTGGTCGTGTATATAGGAATGAAACCATCTCAGCGCGCTCTCACTGCCAGTTTCATCAGGTAGAAGGCCTATATGTCGATGAGGGCGTTTCTTTCGCTGATCTCAAGCAAACCCTCGATTATTTTGCCAAAGAAATGTTTGGTCACAATACCAATATTAGATTGAGGCCATCCTATTTTCCATTCACGGAGGTATCGGCTGAGGTGGATGTTTCTTGCTTCGTGTGCAATGCTAAAGGTTGCAATATATGTAAGTACAGTGGGTGGGTAGAAATACTAGGATGTGGCATGGTAGATCCTAATGTGTTGAGTAATTGTGGTATAGATCCTGAGCGTTACACAGGTTTTGCCTTTGGTATGGGTGTGGAAAGAATTGCTATGCTCAAGTATAAGATCAATGATATTCGTCTGTTATTTGAAAATGATTTGCGATTTTTGCAGCAATTTAGCAATGGATATTAGCAATCTTTTTTTTGCAATTGTGTAAGTAGCTAATTGGTGCTAATACGATAGCTTTACTTATTATTATTATTGTTGTTTTGGTGATGCTTGCGACCCGTGTTACTTGCGAGCATTATAATGTTTTCTAGAGGCAACAAGAATCTCTGCTATCGCTTGGTTGCTTGCGAATGTTATATTTTTTATCGGCAAGAAGAATCTTCGCTTAGGCTTGATTGGTCAGGGATTCGCTGTGCTGCCAATTATATTAATTCAATGGCAAGCAGAATCTTCGCAAGCTCGATTTGTCTCCGGTACTGTAATGGTGGGCTTTCAGCTATATATATTCTAAGCTGATGAAAACCCGCCACCACAGTACTAAATCCTTATGATCCCTATTGCGAATACATCAAGATAAGCTTTACAACAAACACACGAATAATATTAAGGACTGTAAAATAAATTAGCGATCAAAAGGATGAATGTCTTATGTTATGCATAATTTTTTAGGAGGGCATCACATGCTTGATCGAGTAAATTATACACATGGAGATAGGCAGCATCACCCTTGTAATAGGGATCAGGTACAGCCATATTTTTGTTTGGCTGAGATTCATTGTATCCCCCTAAATTGCTACATATTGACAATGTCTTTTCCAAAGTTTACTTT
>CAYZQX010000007.1:0-26932 GCA_964480615.1 uncultured Chitinophagales bacterium
ACCTACGGCATCCACTTCTCCATTATAAGTCATAGCTCCATAGCGAAAAGCGTGTCCATAGCGAACTTCAGCAATGTCACGGATGAAGATTGGCACACTCTTATTATCGCTTTTCACCATTATATTATTTATATCCTCTATGCTGGTTACCAGTCCCACGCCGCGTATAAAATAAGCATCGGGCTTCTTATCGATATAAGCACCACCAGTATTCTGATTGTTTCTTTCAAGTGCAGTAAAAATATCAGTTATGCTCACACCCATTGCTTTAAGGCGATAGGGATTTATAGCAACTTCATATTGTTTGAGCTTGCCACCAAAGCTCACGATTTCCGCTACCCCTTCCGTGCCATTTAACTGCCTAGCAACGATCCAATCTTGCATGGTACGCAAATCCATGGAGGAGTACAACTGTTCACTGCCAGGCTTAGGATGTAAAATGTATTGATACACTTCTCCTAGCCCTGTACTTACTGGTGAGAGCTCTGGACTTCCAATGCCCGCAGGGATATTTTCTTTCGCTTCAGCTATCTTTTCATTCACAATTTGCCTAGCAAAATAAATATCAACTTCATCCTTAAAAACAACTGTGATGACAGATAATCCAAATCTCGAAATACTCCTTACCTCCTCTAAGTCAGGGAGATTTGCAATGCTTTGCTCTATGGGAAATGTGACCAATTGCTCTACTTCCTGACTAGCCAAGGTAGGACATACCGTATAAATCTGAATTTGATTGTTAGTTATGTCAGGAACAGCATCTATCGGCAAGCGCAAAGCACTCCATATACCCCATACTATCAACAAGAGTGTGAGCAATCCGATTAAGAATTTATTGGTAATACTAAATTTAATTATTTTATCTAACATTTTCTTTACTTGTATTTAGCAGTTAAAAAATACTTTTAATAAATCAACCTATATGATTAATTGTACATCCCTAGTTAATAGCAGTATTCCTAATAACTTCATTAGTTAACTATTTATTAGAAAAGATTACCGCAAATAGTACATGAGTTAAAACGCACAAATATTAATTAGAGTGTAAACAAGAATAAACCTTGTTATACAATTAGTCTATCTCATTAGATTGACCTCTTACAACTACTATGCCTTAAGACAAGACTTCATTGCAATATAATATTGCAATGAGCCTATTAATAAAAAGCATCTTAATTGTACATAAAATTAACAAAATATTTTAGGAGGCTGCCAAAACTTGAAATAGTTTTTAGCATGTAATGGGTCAGTGGTATTTGCAAATTTTTGACGGCTATTGTAATCGCCTAATGAAGCTATATCAATCACATATTCCAAGTAATTCAAAACTTTTCCACAGCAAGTACAATGGCAAAAAGGTGTACATTTTTCTTGATTTTCAGGATGGTCCTGAAGAGGAAAGCTAGGCTCGCTATCAACTATTTGTGAGGATACTTGCAGTACACCATTTTCGAAAAAAGTGTAATTACAGTTGTGTAACTTTGTACTAAAGTTAGCCATATCGGCGTGCAAAATAGGTTGTGGTTTTCCATTATCGCTTACCAACTCACCATCAGGACAATGAAAATGATCCTTACAAGGCAATATTGTAAGTAAGAGAATATAATGACCGAGTATTACCCAGAAATTGCGCATTGCTTGCAAATGTACAATTTTTTTCACGAATTGAATCAGTTATCCTTTTCTTAAGTTGTTTTAACACTATCTCTATTCAGAATGAAACCCACCATTAACTCTTACCAATTCTAAAATTAATAGACACCTAATAAACTAAACTATTGTTATGGAAAAATATTAATTACTTCATCATCGCAAATCTAGCATCTTACATCATATAATTGAAGCTGGCCACTGGACGCTGGACACTAGATAATGGACTCTGGACCAAGTGCAGTTATTGCAATCTGCAACAGTCTCGTAAATCAAAAATCGAGTATCGTTATAACTAGATGCTGAACACAGGATAATGGACACTGGACTTTAAGTAGTTACTGCCACAAACATCATGATCGTAAATGAATTATTAGACTAAGTGCAGTTCCTCCAACAAGCATCAGCCTCATAAATCCAAAATCGTGAATCGGGAATCGTGATTCGTTAATCGCTCAGCCAACGATAGGGATAGGAGGGGTTTGTACATAGGTGGCGGGCTTTCAACCGCTTGAATTATAAAAGCCGAAAGCCCGCCACCTATGTACCGAAGCGCTAGCAAATCGAGCTTGCGAAGATTCTGATGGCCTTTAAAAAACTAATAAAATCAGAAAGCCCCAAACCAAGCGATAGCGCAGGTTCTTGCTGCCAATAAAGATAAAACATTGCAAGCAATCAAGCGAAAGCGCAGATTCTTTTTGCCTTATAAAAAAATGATTCGAAAGTTATAGCCCGGGCCGTAGGCATCGCCATAATCTCATCAATATAATTGATCGTTAGTGTGCAGAATTCTTTTTTAAAAAAAAATGAATTGATGGGTTTATCGAATAAAATACAATCTCATTGTACAACTTATAAGAACTTAACATCACTGGATAGAATGCATCAGCTACTTCATTAGAAATAATTTTGCCTATTTTTGGGCTTTATACAATTTGGTTTCTTGTTCCCATTTATAAAATATTATAAGCCAAAATTAATTCAATTGATTTTAGGATTCTTAGGGTGCTATTGCAGTATGATGATAATTTTTTTCATCTTACATATGGCCAATCCACTTCCAGTGAGTTTCAGTTTTTCTACTACTATAGCAGCGAAGGATGGGCATATATTAGAGGCATACCTGAGCAAGGATGACAAGTGGCGCATGAAATTAGAGCCACACGAGATAAATGATCCATTAAAAAAAATTATACTATTTAAAGAGGATAAATGGTTTTATTATCATGCTGGGGTTAATCCAGTATCCATCTTAAGAGCAATATTCCACAACACCATTTATGGTAAGCGGACATCAGGAGCTTCGACAATTACGATGCAAGTAGCGCGATTGCTCAACCCCAAAGAGAGAACTTATAGCAATAAGTTGTTTGAAATGTTTCGAGCAATGCAGTTAGAATGTATGTACACTAAAGATGAAATCCTACAACTATATATGAGTCTGATTCCTTATGGCGGCAATATAGAAGGGATAAAATCAGCGGCATTGCTCTATATGAATAAGCTGCCTACACAGCTATCCTTAGCTGAAATGACTGCACTCGCCATTATACCAAATCGCCCTACTTCATTGCGCATAGGCAAACGCGATGAAGCATTATTAATTGAGCGAAACAAGTGGCTTGAAAAAATGAAAGCCAATAACTTATTTAATGAAGATCAAATTAATGATGCCATTGAAGAACCAATACAAGCAACTCGTGTGACACGTCCACAACTCGCCCCTCACCTTGGCCGTAAACTGCATAGCACCTATCCTCAAGCAGTCAATATACTTACTTCCATAGATTTGGAAAAACAGACTGGCATACAAGAAATAGTTTCAAATTATGTAAAGCGCATACAGAACTTAGAGATTTACAATGCTGCTGCTATGGTAATAAATAATGAAACTGGAGAAGTGGAAGCCTATATAGGCAGTGCCGATTATTTTAGTGCATTGGATGGAGGCCAGGTGGATGGTACACAAGCACTGAGATCACCCGGTAGCACGCTAAAACCCTATATTTACGCCATTGCAATGGACAAGGGATTGATTACTCCTAAAACGATTATTGCGGATATGCCTGTTAACCTTGGCGGTTATGCTCCTGAGAATTTCGACAATCAATTCAATGGACCTGTTACTGCTGAATTTGCACTGATTAATTCACTCAATATCCCTGCTGTAAAACTCTTAGACCAAATAAATTTTAAGGACTACTTATACCGAATGAAGAAAGCTGGTTTTGGACATATCGAAGCACAAGAGTCAGGCTTAGGCCTCTCACTGGCCCTAGGTGGCTGTGGTGTTACCCTTGAAGAACTCTGTCGGTTATATGCCACAATCGCCAATGATGGATTTGACCGTCCACTCAGCTATATGCCATCAGATAATTGCCCTATCGAAACGGCCTTACTAAGTCCTAGTGCCAGTCACCTAGTGCGCGAAATATTGAGTGGTCTCACCAGACCTGACCTGCCCAACAACTATCAAAACAACTCGAGTCTACATCGCATCGCATGGAAGACAGGTACCTCGTATGGCCGTCGTGATGCTTGGAGTATTGGCATCACACCTTATTACACTATTGGTGTGTGGGTTGGCAATTTTTCAGGCAAATCATCATCCTATCTCACAGGAGCTGAAATTGCTTCGCCATTGTTATTTGAAATTGCAAATACAATACATAAAAATTTGCCAAAAAAATGGTTCACCAAACCAAAAGAAATTGAATGGAGATATGTGTGCAGCCAAACAGGTAAATTACCAAGTGCCCATTGTGAAAACAAACTAATGGATGCCTACATACTTGAAAAATCATCGCAAGAAATATGTACACATCTAAAATCTTATTATGTCGATCCTGCAATGAAAATTAGTTATTGTACGGCTTGTATGCCTGACTCTGGCGCAGTGAGCAAATTATTTCCTAATTTGCCGCCTGAAATTCTATCTTGGTATAGAGATCAGCATTTGGATTATGAACAACTGCCACCACATAATCCAAGTTGTGAAAGGGTATATGGCAAAGATGCTCCACAGATCATTTCACCGGTCAATAGGACGGAATATTTGATTGATGTAGAAGATCATAGCGAGCTTTTATTAGCTGCTCATAGCGCCATTGATGTATCCATGCTTTATTGGTTCATTGATGACCGTTTTGTTACCCAATCAAGTAGTGGAGAACAGGTTTTTTATAGCCCGCAGCAAGGCCATCAAAAGATCACTTGTGTGGATGATAAAGGACGAAAAACAAGTATAACCATAAAAGTAAAATTAATCAATCAAAATGAATAATAAAGAAATAGCATTAGTGGATTTTAAATTTAAAATGGACATCAATATGCGCTGGAGTGATATGGATGAGCTAGGACATGTTAACAATGCGGTATTTCTCACTTATCTCGAAGAGGGTCGTACACATTATCTCGCTAAGGCCATCGATTGGAATTGGCAAGAGGAGGGATTAATTCTAGCACGGGTGGAAATGGATTTTAAAAAACCCCTATTTTACAAAGACAAAGCGGTGTTATATACACGGTGTACTCGACTAGGCAATACAAGCTTCGACCTTGAAGCAGTGATTATGAATGTATCCAATCCTGAATTTCCTACCCTAGTAGCGCATGCTAAAACGATACAGGTATGCTATGACTATCAATCCAATGAGCCTATGATGATAAGTGATGGGCTGCGCAAGCGTTTCGCCGATTTTGAAGGCTGGGAAACAGAATAGCAAGAATGCTGAAACATTTCAATTGCTTGTCAAAATCAATTAGCTATTATAGATCACAATCCGATAAATAAAAAACATATCCGAGCATCCAAATACAGAATATGGATTACTTGTAATTGGATGGTTGGAATAATCAATTAAAGCATAATCCTAACTAAAAATAATAAGATTAATGGCGAGGCTCTAGGGCTGGAACTACCTGCGAATTTTTTATTTATTATTAACAGCAAGAACCTGCGCTACCGCTTGGTTATACATAGCTAGGCTCCGCTCTGGTAAAGGGTTGGCAAGTAATTTATTATTTTGATTTTCTACTAGCTGTAGGAAGCTGGCAGCACTGTACAAACCATTTCAAGCCCTATCGCAAATGCAAGTAATAACTTTAGGCACCGGAAATCAAATACAATGAACTTCAAAAATTAAATTATCAGCACATCGCAAAAAAAATGTCCTTATTCGAAATTTGAATTAAGCGCACAAGTATGTATTGATTAACCCTCCGAATAAATCACGAGACAATAATGATGCTAATAGAAAATAGTATTGATTACAAAGACTTTATGTGTTAGCACTTGGAAGCCATTCGTATTAGCTTTTACTTATTATCTTATACGAACTCATTTACGGTCTTCTTAATTATATCCACACATTGATACAATTCTTCTTCAGTAATTACGAGTGGTGGTGCAAATCTTATCTTATCGCCATGGGTAGGCTTGGCAAGGAGACCATTATCTCTGAGATTCAGACAAAAACGCCAAGCGGCATCATTCTCTTCGTGACTGATGGTAATTGCATTCAGTAATCCTTTACCTCTCACATCACTTATCAATCCACCTTTTAGTTTATTGAGTTCGTGTCTTAATAGATGGCCCATATATTCAGCATTATCGCATAGGTTTTCATCTTTTAGCACTTCAAGCGCTGTGATGGCGACTTTGCAAGCTAATGGATTACCCCCATAAGTAGAACCATGCTCACCCGGCTTAATACAAAGCATAATGGCATCATTTGCTAATACAGCTGACACTGGTAATACTCCACCTGAAAGCGCTTTGCCAAGAATCAATATATCGGCTTTTACTTCTTCGTGATCTATGGCCAACATCTTTCCAGTCCTAGCCAGTCCCGTTTGAATCTCATCTGCTATAAATAAGACATTGTGTTGCGCACATAATGCTTTAGCCTGACGGAGATAGCCCTCATCAGGCACAATCACACCTGCCTCACCTTGTATAGGCTCTACTAAGAAGCCAGCAATATTTTGGTCACTTGCAAGGGCTTGTGCTAATGCATCAATATCATTATAATTAATCCGCTTGAATCCAGGAGTAAAAGGTCCAAACCCCGAATAACTGGATGGGTCAGCCGAAAATGAAACAATGGTGGTGGTCCTACCATGAAAATTTTGGTCACAAGTCAGTATGACTGCCTTGTCAGCTTCGATCCCCTTTACCATATAGGCCCACTTACGGCACAACTTTATGGCGGTCTCTACAGCTTCAGCACCAGTATTCATAGGCAATAGCTTATCATAACCAAAATAAGTACAAGCATATTTTTCAAACTCGCCCAGCACATCATTGTAAAATGCCCTAGATGTCAATGTCAGCACCTGGGCTTGCTCCACTAAAGAATTGATAATACGCGGATGACAATGACCTTGATTGACAGCAGAATAGGCCGACAAAAAATCAAAATATTTTTTATCATTCACATCCCACAGATAAACACCCTGACCGCGTTTCAAAACAACAGGTAAGGGATGATAATTATGTGCTCCATAAGTTTCCTCTAAATGTATCAATTGATCGGCGGCAGAAATGGACGTGAATTGCATAATAAAAAAATTTCCGCAAATATACGGAATTTCTTTTAGAAACTACTTGAATTAAAGGCATATCACATAAGCAAAAAAACCAAAAAAATCAATATTGACCACTAAAAAAACAAATTGACTTTTAATTATAAATAATTAAATGTTTAAATCTGCTAAAAAAAAGAAATGGATCATTTAATTTTGGAACTAAATAAAAAAAAATACATCATACATTAAATAAAATTTTACATTTTGGGAATTCTTTTTATATTAGCAGTCTGAAACGAAATATAAGTAATATCTATTGGCCTTAATTGACCTTTTAATAAAAACCAACCTCAAGATAAATAAACAGAGCAGTCGTATTTTTTCCTAATTTATTCAAGAGTATTAAATATAATGGATAAATTGATTTGCCTCTGGAATATTCAAAATCAAAAATAAAAGCATATTCCACAATTTAAAAACCTGTATTATGAAGAAATTAATCCTCCTATTTTCTATTTCATTAGTTTTTCTCAACTCTTGTAACTCAAACAAAATTGAACCATTCGAAGAAAACAATACCCAAGACACATTGCAATCAACATATATTAAAAAAATTCCGACTTCAATAGCACATTACCCAAATGGGATTATAAGTTTGGATACAAAAGAATTAATAATTTCAGGATATTCTGTTGGAAATACACATAACAAACTGTTTACTTACTTTTTATCTGATGAAGAAAGTCCTACCTCGAACAATGGATTCAATTATTACGACGAATCCTTATCAAATTTTGATCTGGATGGAGGATTTATTTCCAAAAGTCAAAATCAAATAGGTTTCTTAGGGAACGGGACTAGAATTGATGATAACTTAGCAATTAATGATATCTATTTTGGAACTATCAACTCCATTGGAGAACCTGAAACAATTCAACCGAATTTTTATAGTCAAAATTTTTCAGCAAAATCTATGTATCAATCCTCCTCAGGTGGTTGGATAATTAGTGGGATTATTCCACAACAACAATTTTCTATTTCAGAATTTGGCCTACTAAAGTTGAATGCCAATGGTAACATCGTTAATGGATTCCCAAAAACAATAAGCTATCCCAATCATTCAATTTCAAACACTTCTGTACTAGAACTTCAAAACAATGAGATACTCCTATTTTGTGAATCTTATGACAATGTAAATTTTTCAACAAGGATGCTAGTTTACAGATTCGATGAAATGGGAAACATTATATCAGGTTTCCCAAAAGAAATTAATCAATTATCTGGAAACGACTTCATAAAACAAGCAATAACTAGCACCGAGGATATTATTGTATTATTCAACAATACAGCTTATGGTTATACAATAGTTAGAATTAATGTAAATGGTGACATCGAAAAAACAGAAGTGTTTGAATATAATGAAATAAACAATGCTACAGAAGTGTATGCCAAAGATATAATAATCGACAAAGATGAGAATATTGTTATCACGGGAATATTTTTAACTAATCAGCAAAAAATTAAACCATTTTTAAACAAAATAAATTCCGAATTCGAACAATTGCCTAACCTTCCTATGGAATATGAGCTTGGTGATGATTACGCTTATGCATACAATATAACACAAGCTCAAGACGAAGGTTATATTCTTACTGGCCATTTCGGGTGGCCAAATATGGGTATCACTATTATTAAGACTGATAGCAATGGCAAAGTAGAATAGCAACTAGTATTACCATACAAATATATCTGCATTTACTTTGCAATTATTTTAAAACCAAGACGATAATAGGCTTATCAAATAGGCTATAAACTATAAGAAAAGTACACCCATTCATCTTATAATTTACCGTAACCTAATAAAATCAGGTGCTAACTTTCTCGACATTTGATATTTCCAAAAATCTTTTATCTATGCGCGCCAAAAATCGTATTCCTATTCTCTCAATAACAGTCAAAATCTAGCCTTCAAATCGACCCAAAACGAAGTCCTCCCCTTGCTATATCAAATGTATCGAATCATGGCATAAGCATCAATAAAAAATGTGGGTACAGCGACTATGGGTGAAATAAAATTTATTTGACCTATTCAAGGGGCGATAATGGTTAATAAAAGTTTAAATTACCACCACATGTAACCTAGTAAATCATACAATATATTATCTTGCAGTCATGATGAAACTTAGGTCATATCTATTATCATCCATAAAAATGAATGTGATATTAAGTATATGTACTTCATTGACTTTATTGGGGCTTAGTGCCTTCCTTCATCAGCCACTTTCTTACAAGTGGTACATATTATATGGTTCTGCAAGTTTTTCTTTTTATTTTCTATATGAAAACTATTCTTTTCTACTACCTAGTAAGCGAAAAACGGGAACCATATATGAACAGTACAGCCAGCCTATATTGATGCTGTTTTTTTTATTGGGATTATATATGACTTATCTAGCCTATAATCTCCATATTTTTCATTGTCGATCATTCTGGTTAGTAATCTTTCTTGGACTTTCTTATTTTGTGATCCTTCATGTACGTCACAAAAAAATTATACTACTAAAAAAAATCCCCTATCTAAAAACAATGATTATACCGCTCACTTGGACACTATTTATGCTCGACATCCCCTTTGAAATTACCTATAATTTTAATTTTTTCATATTATTCTTTTGGCATTTTTTTATATTTTTATTGCTCACTCTTCCATTTGAATTTAGGGATATGGAAAGTGATCAACGCAATGAAATTGTCACATTGGGACATTTATTTAGTCATTACAAATTGGCAGCTCTAATAGTTATAATAGTCATTATTATAGGCTTAGAGACATTAGTATTGTATCCCTTGAGTTATAAATTTTGGGCTTATAAAACCGCAATGGATTTACTCTATTTTTACTTATTAATAGTCATCTATAAGCGGAGTGGCAGCACCATTACGAATCGATTGCAATGGGAATTCTACTTAGGTTTTCATGGAATGTTACTGTGGCTTATTAGCCGTTTGTAAATAGATTTCTATCTTTGCAACATTATGAAATTTTTCATTGATACAGCTAATTTAGAGCAGATTAAAGAAGCAGCGCATTTGGGAATTTTGGATGGTGTAACTACTAATCCTTCACTGATGGCTGTAGAAGGGGTAAAGGGCAAGGAGGAGATCTATGAGCATTACCGATCCATCTGTAGGATTGTGAAGGGCGATGTGAGTGCTGAAGTCTTTGGCACTGAGTACGATGAGATAATCAAGGAGGGTATAGAGCTAGCCGCCTTAGCCCCGAATATTGTGGTCAAAGTACCTATGATTAAGGATGGCATCCGCGCTATTAGCACTTTTAGCAAGCAGGGAATCCGCACAAATTGCACCTTGGTATTTAGCAGTGGACAGGCGATTTTAGCAGCCAAAGCAGGCGCGACCTATGTATCTCCATTTATAGGACGACTAGATGATACTGGTTGGGATGGTATGGCCTTGATCGCAGAAATTGTGATGCTCTATCGCAACTTTGGTGTGGAGACACAAGTGTTAGCTGCATCCATCCGCAATCCGCTTCATATCACTAAGTCATTCCAATATGGTGCTGATGTAGTTACGGCCCCATTAAGTGCGATACTAGGATTGTTAAAGCACCCATTGACTGATAACGGGTTGGCAAAATTTCTTGCCGATGCCGAAAAGACCAAGCTGTAATCTTCACCTGATTATATTATTATACAATCATTATACGCCCTTCGATGTTCTAACGAGGGATCTATATAGCTATGATGATTATTTTACAATTCAACCGTTCCAAATTTTTTTTTGGTAGAGATAGTAATGCCTCCTGGAATTAGATTTTGTAAATAATTTTTATTTTGGGCGATGCCTTACAGGCCCGGGCTATTCAGGGCTTCGCTGCGCTCCGGTACTGTGGTGGCGGGCTTTCGGCTTTATTCTATACAAGCAGTTGAAAGCCCGCCACCACAGTACTAAACCCTTACTATCCCTATCGCTTTTTCACGATTCAAGATTTACGATTCCCGATTTTCGACATTGAATCTAGTTGAAGCAACTGCAATAAGTATTAATTGATTTACGATATTGGATTCATGATCCTGAAATAAGCTATTGACACTACACAAAGTCTAGGGTCCATTGTCTAGTGTCTAGTGTCTGCTTTCTAGTGTCCATTATCTAGTGTCTAGCGTCTAGTTAAAGCTATTTACAACCGAGGTCTTGGGATAGCGACAGAAACGGATATCCTTTTAGGAGGCTTAACTAAATTATTGAAGCTTTCATAAAGCCATTGAGCAAAGTCCAATAATTATAGAAGTCAGAAAGCCTCCTAAAAGATAGTAGTGAATGGCGCGGGCCGTAGGCATCCCCCAAATTCATAATCCTATGCGCTAAAATTTCCTTATCATCCATTACAAGCAGAGTTATAATTTGAGATAATTACAGGAATGAATCCCAAAAAACCATGGTCATTGGTCATCATCCAAATAATCGCTTTTTACAAAAAAACAGCAGATTCGATTTAGACAAAAGACCCATAAATCATTGAAATTGTGATTAGGTTTATCGCTATATTTACTTCAAAATGTAAGGTGCCAAGTTGCTAAGATATTAGCTACTAAAAATTATTAGATAATTATAAAATTTATTGTAAGCGGTTCTCCTTCAATTTAAGACATAATTTTGTACCTTTGAACCGTGCATTTACCATTAATAATTTTAACCGATGATTTGGTTTGGGCAAAGCTATTGCCTTACACCTATACACGATCAGTTGCTGACATTCGTGTAGGCATTTTGACTATTAAGGAAAAATGGGAATTACATCTCAGGCAAACAGCATTTGTGCGAACACAGCCCTACTTGCAATCGCTCTATCCATCACACGAATTACAGGGATCAGCGATATACATTAATGCTGCAGTACTGCCCGATGAGTCCCTAGCCGAAAACATACAAGGACTACTTCCCGGGGAAATGTTACACGATGGCAGCCAACCCATCGCTTGGTATGTGGGAGGCAAGTTTACACAACTCGAGCACTTCAATAAAATTCTTTATTCCGAACGGGTAAATGTGATTACAAGTTGGTGTTCAATATTTGAATACAATGCGGGAGAAATTAGGAATGATTTTTTCAAAGTAACAATTAATAAAAAATCGCAACATCTATCGATCGGGAACACCCTATTAGGCAATCCTGCTCATTTGTTTATTGATGAAGGTGCGAAGGTACATGCCTCCGTAATCAATGTTACAGATGGCCCTATATATGTAGGCCGCAATGCGGAGATAATGGAAGGCTCACTGCTTCGGGGTCCTATTTCACTCGGTGATGATGCAGTCATAAGAATGGGTGCTAAAATATATCCTAGCACAAGTATAGGGCCGCATTGCAAAATAGGTGGTGAAATTAATAATTGCATATTCCATTCTTATACCAATAAAGCTCACGATGGGTTTATGGGCAATAGTGTGATAGGCTCTTGGTGTAATATAGGTGCTGATACAAACAATTCCAATCTAAAAAACAATTATGGTGAAATAGAAATATGGGATTATAACACCTCAAGTTATATCAATAGTGGCAAGCAGTTTTGTGGTGTATTAATGGCTGATCATGTAAAGACCGGTATTAATACGATGATCAATACCGGTACGGTAATAGGTCCTTGTTCCAATGTATTTGGTGCGGGTTTTACTAAGAAAAACATACCTGCGTATTCTTGGGGAGGCATTGATGAAACTACAGAATATGATTTCGATAAAGCGATGGAAACTATTCATAGAATGATGCTTAGACGACATATCTCATTAAAAGATTCTGAAAAAGATGTATTGAAAAAAATATTTGAAGATACTGTTCAACACCGTATAAGTAACCAATAATTAAAACCTTTAAGATTTTAATGAGTCCAAAAAAAATTCTCGCAGCAAATTGGAAAATGAATCTAAGCCTGGAAGAAGGTGTTTTATTAGTAGATTCAATTAAGCATAAATTCATACACGATTCACAAAAAGATTCAATAGAAATTATTTTCTTTACACCATCGCTGTATATAAAAACCATAGTGGATGCATGCGCTCAAGTTTCTACTATTTCAGTAGGCGCACAAAACTGCCATCAATATAATCAGGGTGCTTATACTGGAGAGATAAGTGCTTCTATGATAAAATCAGTTGGAGGAGAGGCAGTCATAATAGGTCATTCAGAGAGAAGGCAATATTATGGTGAGTCTGAGGACTTACTCTGTGAAAAGGCGAAGGCTGTACTTTCACAAGGATTAGATTTAGTGTATTGTGTAGGAGAGCCATTAGAAATTAGAGAAGATTCAGCACATCTGACTTATGTGCGCTCACAATTATATAATGGACTTTTTAAGTTGGATTATGATGATAAAATTATAATCGCCTATGAACCTGTATGGGCCATAGGTACCGGCAAAACGGCAACAACAGCACAGATACAGGAAATGCATGCCTATATCCGTTCATTGTGTGTAGAACAATATGGCGATCGAGCACATACGATTTCCATACTTTATGGTGGCAGTGTAAAGCCGAGCAATGCCGAGGAAATATTCAGCCAAAAAGATGTAGACGGTGGCCTCATAGGTGGCGCTTCATTAAATTCAAACGATTTCATAGCCTTAATAAAATGTTTAACCCAAGTTATTTAGTATTTCAATTTCAATGCAATGATGAGGATACCAAAGAATTGCTCATTGCATTACTCACCAATATAGGCTTTGAAGCTTTTGAGGAAATAGAAAATGTATTAAAAGCATATATCCTTGAATCATTATATGATGCGAGCGAATTGACAGCTACTGTCGCACAATTTGAAACCAATAATGTTCAACTAATTTCTCAAGAAAAATTAGAGGACAAGAATTGGAATGAAGTGTGGGAGTCTAATTTTCAACCTGTATGGCTGGAGCCAAAAATATGGATAAGAAGTGACCATCATCCTATGAGGAATGATGCCGACTACACGATCACAATAAATCCAGCTATGGCTTTCGGTACAGGTCATCACCCCACTACAGCGATGATGTTATCAGCGATTGCATCACTACCATTTGCCAATCAAAACATTCTAGACTTTGGGACAGGAACAGGGATCTTGCTCATACTAGCAGCGCAAAAAAATCCAGCCTACCTTATAGGCACTGACAATGACCCTAATTGCATCGAAAATTGCAAAATAAATTTTGAACTCAATAATGTAAAGGGAATTGATCTCTTACTTGCAGAAGATTTAGAAGCTATAAAGGATAATCATTTTAATTATATTTTTGCAAATATCAATCGCCATATCATATTGGCACACATAAATTCGTTATGTAGTAAGTTGGTTAAAAATGGCCATGTACTCATGAGTGGAATACTGTGCGAAGATATGGAGGCCATCAACAAAGCAAGCACCGATAATAATCTTGTACTGTTTGAAAAGAAAGAACAGGAAGGGTGGTTATTTCTCAACTATGTAAAGCAATAAGAATTATGAATTTTTGGAAATTTCTTTTTACCATATTAGCAAGTTTTACTTTAGCTGTAAGTCTGAATTCACAGAAGGTGAAGTTCGAAGAAGACCCTGTTGTATTTATGACTCAGCTCGATTTGTTTTTTGAGAACAAAACAGAGCAGAAGACACAAGAGGTATTAGAAAGATGGCAAAAATGGGTTAAAGATGGAAAAATTACTCCTGATAATCTCAAGGAGTTGACGCCACTCTTCAATTTGATGTTATCAAAAAAAATGAAGGCAGTTCCACATTTCAGAGATTTTATGCAGGCTCACATGTATTATTGGGATCAACTTGCGAATGAAGCTGTGTATAAGGACTGGATAACCATCGCAACATCCATAGTTGATGGACTGGAGGTTAATAAGACAAAAGCATTTACGGACTTTGTCGATTTTTCAAACAATTTCTTTAGCAACTGGGTAATCTATGATGGTGGTGGCCGTGAATGGAAAGTGGACAGTTCAAGTTTCTCCTTTCACCTTACAAGCCCAAGCTTTTATCTGAAATTTGCAAAGACAACATTACAGGGATCTACTAATAAAGATGCTGTAATGATAGCGGACACCAAAGGAACTTATAATCCTATTACCAAGATATGGGAAGGGATAGGAGGCAAGGTAAACTGGCTAAAAACAGGCGAAAAATATGCCCATCTTTACTGCGAGTTGAGCGAATACAAAATTGATGTTACACAATTAGAGTACAAAGCGGAAAACGTGGTATTCTACAACAATGAACTATTTGATGTACCGCTCAAAGGGGAGTTAATAGATCGAATCTCAGCACCCGCTAATGGTGAATATAAATTCCCTCAATTCGATGCCTATAACAAAGAATTTGAGATCAAACGTGTAACACCAAATGTTGAGCTAGTAGGTGGCTATGGACAGCATGGCAGTAAAGCGGTAGTAACGGGCACCATAGATAAAAAAGCGAGAATTAAATTTTTCTCCGCTAATGGCAAGGTTATCCTAAGAGCCACCAGCCGTTACATAGCGATAAAAAAAGATGTGAGTATTAATTCAGCTGATACTGAGGTCTCCCTCTTTTTTGCCAATGATAGTATCTATCACCCATCCCTTAATTTGAATTATGATGTAAAAGGAAAATTATTGAAATTAGTACGCGATGATAAGGCTACTAGTAAGATTAATTTTATGGACTCCTATCACAAGATGGAACTAGGAGTAGATGCCTTAGAATGGCAGTTAGATAGTACAGTATTAAATCTCAAATCCCTCACTCAGATCGATGAGAAACCAGTAGTCTTTGAATCCTACAATTATTATTCACAGAACAGGCTAGAAAAATATAGACTTACCTCCCCACTTGATGCGGTGAGTTTATTAGCTCAAGTATTAGAAAGTGGAGGTGGAAACCAACTACCAGCTTTGGATTTTGCTAAGATGATCAATGGAAACTATACGGTTACAACGGTACTCAATACGATCTTTGAATTAGTAAAAGATGGATTTGTATATTATGATGCCGATGCTGAAATGCTTACCATTCGCGAAAAAACAAGGGACTATATCGACGCTGAAAAAGGACTGGTGGACTACGACAATCTACATTTTAAGTCAGTCACTAGAAAGGAAAATCTCCGACTGGATTTGAAGGACTACGATCTCTTGATCAAAGGGGTGGAAAGCTTCTCTGCTTCCGACTCGCAAAGCGTACATATATTCCCATATCAGCGATCCTTTAGGGTGGAGGCTGACCGTGATATTAGAGCGCATGGTGATGTTATAGCTGGCCGAATGGATCTAATCAATTCTAAATTCTTAATGGACTATGAGCCATTTAAAATCGTGCTTGACAGTATCAAGGGTGGCTTACTCTATGTAAAAAGACCCGCTATAGAAAATGCCTCACCTGACAACAATAAGATACTCCCTATAGCAACCAAGATTCAAAATATGAAGGGCGTATTATACATTGATGACCCTGGCAATAAATCGGGGAAAAAAGATGATGCCCGCTATCCCAGTTTTGAGAGTGAAGGAAATTCCTATATCTATTACGACAACAAGAACTTATATGACGGTGCTTATGATCGCGAACGATTTTATTTTCAGTTAGATCCATTTATCCTCGAAGGGATGGATGATATTCCCGATGACAAGATGAAATTTGATGGGTTGATGGTGTATGGAAATATTTTCCCTGAATTGAGAATGACCATATCCCTACAGCCTGATTTATCCTTAGGTTTTGCGGAACATCTTACACAAAAAGGCACGCCTATGTATGGTGGTATAGGTACTTATGATGGCAACATCACCTTGAGTAAAAATGGTCTTACTGGTAAAGGCATTATAGACTATATGGCCTCTAAATCCTACTCACAGGATTTTGTTTTCTTGCCAGATTCTACATTTGGCAAAGCGGATACTTTTATGGTTGCTAAAGGAGTAACCAAAGGTGTTTCTTTTCCAGATGTATTTCATTCCAATGTTGGTGTTAAATGGATGCCTTACAAGGATTCATTGCGCATCAATGACAACAAAGAAGGATTTTTTGTATTTGAGAAAAAAGGCAATATGAAAGGAAATGCGTGGATTACATCTCGAGGCTTTTTCGGAAATGGAAATCTCGTCCTAGATGAAGTTAATCTCAATTCAAAATACTATGCCTACAAAGAAGATGCAGTAAAAACGGATAGCGCTGGCGTGAAGATAAAAATCCCAGGTGAAGACGATAAGCATGTATTGATAAGTGATCAAGTGGCAGGAGAATTTTTCCCTTATAAAAACATTGGACATCTACAACCTGTTACGGATACTACCCTCTTTAAATTGCCTTCCCATCAATATCAAACAAGAGCGGATGATATATTCTGGAATGGTACTAAGAAGACACTCACCCTGAGCAATAATGACGAGCGCAATGAGTTAATATCCTTACACCCTCGTCAAGGTGGTCTGAAATTTACTTATAATCAAGGGCTACTTGATCTCAATAAAAACACCATAGAAGTAAGTGGGGTACCAGCCATCAATGTAGCTGATGTACGTGTCGTGCCTAATGGATTTAAACTTACTATACAACCCAATGCCTCCATCGAAACCTTAAATGATGCGACAATATTTATTGACACACTGAATGAATTTCATCACATCACTAATGCCATTGTCGATATATTTACAAAAAATGAATTTAAGGCCACTGGTGATTACTTGTACAAATCCCCTACCCTTCCTGATCAAATTTTACATTTAGATGAAATCATCTCCTTAGCTGAACCAGAAGATAAGAGCAAAAGAAATGATAAAGATCGCGAAAAATATGTGCCGAAGTTTTATACTAAAGCAGAGACCGATATTCCTGAAGAAAAAGCATTTAAACTCGATGAAAGAATTGAATTTAAAGGCAAAAGTTATTTAGATTCCAAGAACAAATTCCTAACATTCGATGGCCTTGCGAGGGTTAATGTAAAGACTGACAAACTCAATACACAATGGTTTGCATTCAAAGATCAAATAGACCCAAATAATATAAATATCCTATTGGAAAACCCTGAAAATGAAGAAAAGTTGCCATTGAGTATCGGTGTCAATTATTCCAATGAAGATTTTCAACTTTACTCCGTATTTCTCGATAGCAAGCGTTATGCTGGTGATAATTCTATCGTATCTGCGAAGGGCTATTTGAACTATGATCCTAAATTAAAAACCTATAAGATAGGCGATGAAAAAGCTGTAAAAGGTGAATCCTTGCGAGGTACCGTATTCACCCTATTTGATGACAAAAATAGAGTTGAAACGGTAGGGAATTTAGACTTTGGTGAGAATTATACTTTCATCAAACTTGAGGCCGCCGGAAAGCTGACTAATGTCCTCGATTCATCGAATTTTTATTTGAATGATGTGGCTATGACCTTAGATTTTCACTGCGATAGCAAGGTAATAGATGCCATATCAATGGCACTTAAATCCAAAGCAGCTGACAATGAAGATATCAAAGCCAATACAGTTGGATTCAAAAGAGCTATGGCGAATCTAGTAAGCGAAAAAAGCAGTGCATCAGCTATTGAATTTATAGAACGAAATAATTACTTTGAAAAACCTAAAGATTTGAATGCCTTATTTGTTTTATCCAATATGAATTTCGTATGGGATACCATTGATAATTCATTCCGAAGTCGTGGGAAAATTGGCATTTCTAATGTAGGTGAAAACTATTTTAATAGAATGGTGGATGGTTATGTAGAATACATTCCAAGACTCAATAACGATCAGTTTAATATTTATTTCAAGTTTAAAGACAAGGAAACCCAAGAGGAAAACTGGTTCTTTATCGAAGGCAAAAATAATACTGTTGCATTCCTTTCTTCTATTCCTGCCATCACAAATGCTGTCAATGGGGTAAGCGTGAAAAAAAGACAAAAAATCATCAAAGAAAAGGATCAAACAGAACAAATATTTGAATATGGTTTAGGAACGATGAGTATGAAGGACAACTTTGTATATCGTATGGATGAGGCTGCCGAGATGGATAAGGAATATGCCAAGGCCATCAAAGAAGGCAAGCCTACACCGACTGGCCGTCCTAAAATTATTCGCAAGGAACCTGAACCTCCTAAGGTAGTTGAGCCAGCATTTAATCCATTTGCTAATGAAAATCTCCCAGGCTTTGAACAAGATAGTCTTGCTACCGATTCAACTAAATTGAAGATAATCGAAGGTAACGATCCAAGTATTAACCAATCGCCTGCTGAACAACAAAATGTTAAGCCCGCCGAAGAAAAACCATTTAATCCATTTGCCCCTGAAAATCAGCCTGGATTCTTACAGGATAAAAAGCCAGAGCCAACCCCTGAGCCCGAAGCACCTACACCTGCACCCACTCCAGCACCTGAACCACCCTTTAACCCATTTGCCCCTGAGAACCAACCAGGATTTTTACAAACACCTGCCACGACCCCAACACCAACTCCTGAACCACCTGCCACTGAGCCTGCCCCTCAACCGAATGAACCTAACAACAATGAAAATTCAACCACCCCTGCGCCTGAAAATAACCCGCCAAATGGCCCTCAATAAGTAAGGGAAAACGTGGCTATTGAAAATTATAGTTTTTAAACCCCTGAACAATATTTTTATCAAACCAAAAAAAAATTTGACATGAAAAACCACAATAAAATTATTGTATTACTGGCACTGATCATCTTCATCACTGCTTGTTCTAAAGTCCCAATTTCGGGCAGACGTCAGTTTAAACTCTTACCAGAATCCATGATAATGGGATTGAGCCTCGATAGTTATAAGCAATTCCTTAGTGAGAACCAAGTAATTAAAACGGGTGCTGATGCAGAGATGGTTAAGAGAGTGGGCAATAATGTTGCTGCTGCGGTAGAATCCTATTTCGGAAAATCATCTAATAAAAAAATAAGAAATCTTGTTAAAGATTTTAAATGGGAGTTTAACCTAGTGGATAGCAAAGATGTAAACGCATGGTGTATGCCAGGTGGAAAAGTAGTAGTATATACAGGTCTATTGCCAATCACACAAAATGAAACAGCATTAGCAGTAGTGTTAGGACACGAAATAGCACATGCATTAGCACAGCACGGAAACGAAAGGATGAGTCAAGGATTAATTTCCCAACTCGGGGGGCTAGGCCTTGCAATTGCAATGCAAAATAAACCACAGCAAACACAAGACTTATTCCTTCAATCTTATGGTGTTGGTTCATCATTAGGACTCTTAGCCTATGGTCGTAAGCAAGAAACTGAGGCTGATAAAATTGGATTAATCACCATGGCGATGGCTGGATATGACCCTAATGAATCCATCCCTTTTTGGGAGCGTATGTCTAAGGCAGGTGGGGCTAATGTGCCTGAGATATTGAGCACACATCCCAGCAGTACTACTCGTATTAAAGATCTTCGCGCTTATATGCCTACAGCTATGAGGTATTATAATAAAAATGCGAATAAAAACAATAAGCCATCTAAGGTAGGAAATACACCTACTAATAGCAATACCAATACGCAACCAACCAATACAAAAACCAAGACCGATACTAAAACTTCCACACCAGGAAAAACGGCTATTGATAATAAAACCAACACAAAAGAAGGCAACAAAACAACACCACCAACCACTAAACCAAAGGCACCCATCAAGCCTAAGTAATAGCATATAAGAAAAACATTAAACTGCCTATTGAAAAAAGCAGGTATGCTAAATAATTTATAAGTATGCGATTATGGCGATGCCTGCGGCCCAGGCTCTTCGCTTATACTCCTCGCTCCTGCGTCGCTGTGGGGTAACCGCTTCGATCCTTATCGCGAATACAACTTGAATGAGCAATGTGTAGCAGATGACATTTAATATTTATGATGAAAGCTTTTTTTACGGAAACCCATAAAATTGTGTGAATATCCTTTGCACTTATAATAGCTAGAACCTATTACAATAAAAGATTTCAGAATTATTGAGCAAGACTTAATAATAAAATATTCATAGAGTCAGTAAGAGGGATACGAGGGATACGATGCATTCAAATTCTCTTACTGACTTTTTTTTATTAGCAATAGATAAGCTACAAACAACATTTTATAATAAGCTTTGGAATGAATCAAAATTAATTTGAGCGAGGAAAAGTCTGTTCTACAACAATGATAAAACCAATAGCGTTTAACGCACAATCCTATTAACCTGTACCCAATCTTTTTTCCATATAATAATGTGGAATGGAGACTTCGATAAACTCATCCCCAACAATTTCATACCCTAGTTTTATATAAAAATGATGGATACTTGCACGAGCATGACAATACATAAGTGAAAAATTATTCGCCATCGCATAATCTTCAGCATATTGCACAAGTAGCTTACCATATCCTTTTCCTTGTAGGCCTTCATCTATTGCAACTTGACGCATTTGTAACTTCTGACTTTCAACTTCCCTCGTGAGAATTAAACAACCTATAATTCTCCCATCTTGATAATACCCTAGCAATAGATCATCTTTTTCCTTAGCCAAATATTCAGCAGTGAAGGACAAACCCAATGGTTTTCTCAACACCAAATCCCTTAATTCCACCATATCCTCCCATTCATTAGATCCATATTCGATATGCATTATACCATTCATTTGTATAGAAAATTTTGAATGCAAAATAGGTTTAAAAAAATTAATGGGTCTTAGTGACTTACATGATAATAGAACCTATTTTCCTGCGTTATAGTATAGGCTTGTAACAAGTTTAACTATGGAATCCAAAACCTCCTATATTTACCAATTTATGAAATCAAAACCAATTCTATATTGGTTTATTTTTTTACTAACAGTATTTTGCTACCTAGTACTATACGGGGCTTGTGAATCTAATGTTTCTTCAATGGCTAATGCCCTTGTAGCCAAGAACAAAATGGTGGAATCAAAATATATTGGTGACATTCCCTTGTGTCCTAGCTGTAAGGAATCTGAAAGTTCAACACATCAATTTGGCAAATTCTTAAAGACTATTGCACTTCATCCATCTAGCTACCCAGTACATTTATATACTGGCGCTGTAAAAGGCAATCAATCATCAGCTTATCAAGTATTAAAATTAGATATAGGCGATAAAAATCTTTTGCAATGCGCTGATGCCGTAATGCGGATAAGAGCTGAATATCTGAAATCTGAAAATCTGGAATCTAATATTAAATTTTTATTAGCTAATAGTCAATGGGCAGAATGGAATAAATGGAGAAATGGTGAAAGACCAAAATTGCAAACCAATGATAAGTTTAGTTGGAGTGTAAGTGCACAGCCTGATGAATCAGCAACTACATTTACTAAATACTTAGAGTTTGTATATAACTATGCAAATACTGTTTCATTAAAAACCAGCCTTAAACCAAGAAAAAATTCCATTGAGCCCGGTGATGTATTTGTACAAGGTGGGTACCCAGGACATGCTGTCATTGTGCTGAGGGTAGCTAAGGATGATCAAAATCGCGATGTAGTAATGCTCGCACAGAGCTATATGCCAGCGCAAGAGATTCATGTGCTAAAAAATGGAACAACCAATAGTCCTTGGTTCATTTTCGACCCCAGTGCATCTTCCTTTAATACACCAGATTGGACATTTAAGCCTCAAGATTTATATACTTGGTAAATCGAAATTTTTAATACAATAACATAGTATTATTGTATAATTTCTGCATCTTAAATACCCACTAATGAATACTTCAAGATCATAAACATTATACTGATCAATTCATAATAGGCAAATAGCAGCTTCTTTCATTTGCTCAATGGATGGTATGGACTTGATGCGGGTTCATAGTAAATAAAAAACGTAAGATTCAATAATACAAATTAGAAGCTATTAAATATAGTCAGAAAAAAGCAGAATTTTTAGATGTATTGGATAAATGTAGATGAGCAAAATACTTATATGCCATTATTAGAATTAACAAGAAAATGAATTTACATTTTAATCTGCTTTCAACTATACTTTATTCAACAATATAAATTCTATTTAGCATAATAAAATACTTAAATTAAGAATAGGTTTAAAATATGCACATATTAATAAATATAAAACTCTGATTACGATTAGTTATAATGAAATATATTAAGCACTTTATCAAGTAATAAAACATAATCAGTATAGTTAAATCAGATAAACTTTTTGTTTAAAATAGAATGTTGTATTCGCGATAGGGATGCGGAATGGTTTAGTCTTTTCCGATGACTCCCTACACTGGATAATAAAAGGAATTAGAATATATTACATACACAAGCCTAGTAATGAATCACAAGAAAAGGGAGGCATCGGAAAAGACCGAAACGCAGTGTAGCCTGTAGCAGCCCGGGCCGGAGGCATCGCCATAATCACCTCAATAGAAGTAATTTATTTATTGATTAATATACATTTATTTCCAATCCAATACCAAAAAATATTTCCTGATACACAGTACTAGATTTTAGCATTTTGTATTCAATTCAGCTTCAATCTGATCAATTACTTTTTGTACTGCTGGGCAAGTCAAGGAGTTCTTGATATGCATATCATTGAGCTTTTTAAAATTCACATCATCAGTATGTGGAAATTCCCTGCAAGAACGAGGTCTTGAATCATATATGCTGCAATATAAATCATCTTGTAAAAAAGGACAAGGCAAGGATTTAAAAGTAAAATCCCCGTCTTCATCCATTACAATATAATCCATTAACAGCTGCGAAACTGATATTTCCAAAGCATTTGAGATGGGGATAAAATCCGCTTGCTCTAAGATAGGACCCAAGGTTTTACAACAGTTAGCACAAGATAGACAATCAATTTTTTCAAAGGCATTTTTGGTGTAATCCCCTAAGGCATCCGTATTTCCAGATTTTGAAAACTGCTTGAGTATATTTTTATTTTTTGCCTGATGGAGGGACGCAGTTGCTAGGAGTTGTTGATATTCAGACAACAAGTCTTTCATAATAAAATTGGATTTTGCATTGCAGCACAAAATTAATTATCTTTACCGTCTTTTTTAAAATAATGAAACAAATTATCCTTACTCTGGCTTTTGTACTATCGTTGCATAATCTTAGTAGTCAAAGCCTTGAATTGTTGAGCCATTATGAATGGGGCTATGGCGCATCAAATTTATGGGGTTATACTGCCCCTAATGGGCGAGAATATGCCTGTGTGGGTTTATTGATGGGCCTTGGTATTGTGGATATTACTGATCCCGCTAACCCAGTAGAAGTTTTTCATTGGGACGGGCAAACAACGATATGGCGCGAATTAAAAGTGTATAACGGCTATTTGTATATGACGATGGAAACCAGTGGACAAGGTCAAAATGGAGATGGATTGGTCATAGTTGATATGAATGGAGCTCCTGATAATTTTACAGTTCATCAATATTATGGACAGGAATCTGCGGGAATCAGTTTTGAAACCTGTCATACCTTGTTCATTGATGAGCAAGGAATTTGCTATTTATTCGGATGCAACTACTTGAATGGTGGAGCGATTATGCTCGACCTTACCGCTGACCCTATCAATCCACCTATCGTAGGTGTGTATGATGAGGAATACATACACGATGGATTTGCACGTCAGGATACACTATGGGCAGGCGAGATATATGCTGGACATTGCAGTGTAGTAGATATGTCCGATTTAGCCAATCCACAAGTGATCACCACACAAAAAACGCCTGACGAATTTACCCATAACACCTGGAAGTCAGATGACAATAAATATCTATTTACTACCGATGAAGTTGCTTATGCAAAAGTTGCTTGTTATGATGTATCGGATATTAATGATATAAAATTTGTAGGTCAGGTATCGGATGCATACGATGGCGGGAGTATTCCCCACAATACCTACTACCACAATGGCTATATTGTGACTAGCTGGTATCAGGATGGGTTGCGCATACACGATGCCACGCAACCAATGTATTTGCCTGAGATGGCTAAGTTCGATACACATCCAGAAGGCAATGGATCCGACTTCAATGGCTGCTGGGGTGTATATCCTTATTTCCCATCGGGCAATATAATAGCCAGCGATATGGCGAATGGATTGTGGGTGCTCGCACCTACCTATGTGCATGCTACATTTTTATCTGGCACCGTTCAGAATATATCGAATGATGAACCCATCATAGATGCAGAAATAACCATCAGTACAGGTGATAGTGTAATTACTAATCAATTAGGACAATATTTTATAGGTTATTACAGTGATGAGCCTATTACCATAACAATTGATGCACTCGGCTATCAACCACTCGTAATAAATGACATCCAATTTACTATTGGATCAACAACTGTGTATGACTTTAATTTAATTCCATTACAAGCCATATCTCTAACTGTACAAGTGGAAGAAGAAGGCGGGATTCCAGTCGAAGGTGCGACTGTTGAAATTAGCACTTATAATGGGTTGTTCAATGCCATTACCGAGTCCGATGGAATTATCCCTGCTACTAATGTATATGAAGGTCAATATAAGATTGTGGTGGGCAAGTGGGGATATCACACTGTGCAATACGATGTATATATTGATGGTTTTAATCTTCCATACATCATTGACCTCCCAAGAGGTTATTATGATGATTATTATTTTGATTATGGGTGGGAAGTTACTGGCAATTCAACTTCAGGAGCATGGGAACGTGGTGTACCAGTAGGCAATATGCTCAACAATACACCTTCCAATCCGTATGAGGACGCACCAAATGATATAGGCGAATTTTGTATGGTTACAGGGAATGCTGGGGGTTCAGCAGGCGACGATGATGTCGATGATGGATATACTTTATTAACCTCCCCTCTATTCGATCTCAGTGACTATACCAATCCAATAATAAGTTATAATCGCTGGTTTAGTAATATGGGTGGCAATGGTCAAAAAAATGATAGCCTATTAATCCATATCAGCAATGGTGACTCTACAGTGCTATGCGACCTGCAATTAGGTGCTGGAAACAATCAATTATCACAATGGATTAGTTATGAATTTATGGTTAAAGATTATGTATCATTAAGCGATAGTATGACACTATCCATCTATACAGCGGATCAGCAAAACACGGGACACATGCTCGATGCTGCATTTGATCTTTTCAGTATCCGTGACACATTGAATATTGAACCTATAGATACGAGCACCAGTATTCAAAATATCAATGCAGTAAAAATGTTGATAAGTCCAAATCCATTTATGTCTGAAATCAGATGGCAACTCAGTGATACTTATGCGAATGTATCTTATATGGAAATTTATGACTTATTAGGTCAACTAAAAATGCGTATTGATATAGTTGCAAATCAGGGCATTATAAACTTATCTACTTTCGCCAATGGGATGTATCTCCTAAAAGCCAGTGATCAAAATCATAAGACAATTTATCAAACACAAATAATAAAACAGGAATAATAAAATGGAATTTAGTTTTAGAGAGCGGGAATCACATTGGATTAATCAATGGGAAAAAGACAATTTATACACCATATCAAATGAAACCGACAAACCCAAATATTATGTATTAGATATGTTCCCCTATCCATCTGGTACCGGGCTACATGTAGGACATCCACTAGGGTATATCACCTCGGACATCGTATCGCGTTATAAAAGACTGAAAGGATTTAATGTACTCCATCCTATGGGCTTCGATGCATTTGGTCTTCCTGCTGAACAATATGCCATACAAACTGGTCAACATCCTGCTGTTACTACAGCTAATAATATAGAGACATTTAAGAGCC
>CAYZQX010000008.1:0-26603 GCA_964480615.1 uncultured Chitinophagales bacterium
GTCTAGCATCCAGTGTCTAGTGTCCAGTTATTGCAACTGCACTAAGTCTAGTGTCCATTATCTAGAGTCCAGAGTCTATAAAAACGATTACCGATTTAGGATTTACGATACTAACTTTTGTAAAAGGAAAAACATTAAGTCTAGAGTCCATTATCCAGTGTCTAGTGTACAGAGACCAGTTTCCAGTCTCTAAAATCCAATTACACAAATCCCTTTTACATTAATGGAATCATACGCAAATCCATATATGCATATTCAATATATTCCAGTACTTCAGACTTAAAGTCTCTTTCTTTCTCCATTCCTATAATGGCACCTTGCATATCTTCGATTTCACCATTCAATTCCATTAACAATTGTGATTGACATTTTTTTGCCGTTTTGAGATTGGTAAAATACACATCAAAACTATAGTCATAACGATCAAATATATCACAATCTAAGTTCTCATACTCTTCTTTTATTGCCTTGTAAGTCTTGACCATTAACCGATTGTACTTTTGCAATTTTTCTTCCGGTGTATTACTGATGGCTTGAGGATCTATTTTTAAAAATTCTACTTGCAGGCGCAATAATTCTAAGATGTTTTTTTGTTCATAGGCCTCGGTAATGCGTTGCATAATAGCAGTTCGCTGAAGTTTTTCATCTTCATCCGAAGTTTTGTCAGGATGAAATTCTTTCACTAATGCTAGGTACAATTCTCTCAGGGACTTAATCTCACTTTCCTCCTCCATCTTTTGCTTATCAATTTTTTCCTTTGCCTTATTACTTGGTCTCTTTTTTGGTCCATCAAATGGCTCATCAAGGCTTAGTATATCGGCATATTTCTCCACGATAAATTTATTAACATCTTCAATAGAATCCGTATCAAAATCAATACTAATTTTTTCTTCTTCCATTGAATTATAAAGCGCGACCATTTCTTCTAACTGAGCTCTTACTATTTGTTTTTTTAATTCGTCGATCGAAACGTCGCTGACACGATTATATACATCAACAATTTCTTGTGGGAATGGATCTACTTTTAAATGCAGAACAAGTAGCTGAATAAATTGAGTAACCAATTGCTTATTTTTAGAAGATAGCTTGTATTTCAATAAACATTCCTCAAGTCCTATAATCAGAGGAATTTTCACTTGTTCCAATATGTTTTTTAATGGTAATATTTTCTCCACATAGCGCTTATGAAAATATTCATCGGCCTCTTTCAGGTCTTTTATGGCCTGTGTTTTAATTTCAATTTTTTCTTGTAATCTACGAAACTTAACTTGTGCTTCGGTAAGCTGGGAGACTGGCTCCATTTTAACTACTCTCAGATGGGTAGAAGGCTTCTCATTGCCATTATTATTCTTTATGGACATGGTTTCACGTGATTATGATTAAAAAAAATCAGCCTACAAAATTACATCATAAAATTAAAAAAACCAAAAGGCAATAGGAATAATAGAAAAAACATTATTTTTACCACAAAAAATAAATTTTGCCTAGAAAAAAAGGAAATAGTGGAAAACCTGATGTACACAAGGATCTCAAGGGATTTGAAATAGGCATCAATACATTTGGCCAAATGGAGTCAGCCATTAGCTTAGATGTTCTAAATTCATTCTTAGACAAAAACGTGGATGACAAAAAACTCAGGGACAAGGATGATCTAATCAAGCAGGATCAAACTGCCGAAGATCCGAAAAGCGCTGATAGTAGCAATCAAAGAACGAGAAACTCCAATGACCTTTTACCAATCAATAATAAACAAAAATCTGCACACAAGGTGAATCACAAAACAAAATCAAAACCAATCAAGCCCAAAAAAAACAATGATGAATAGACCTATTAGGATACTTGTAGCGAAAGTAGGCTTAGATGGACATGATCGCGGTGCTAAGGTCATCGCCTCTAGCCTTAGGGATGCAGGAATGGAAGTAATATATACTGGATTGAGACAAACGCCTGAAATGGTTGTAAATACTGCCATACAAGAAGATGTAGATGTAATTGGTGTGAGTATTTTATCTGGGGCACACCTCACTGTGTTTCCTAAAATAATGAACCTATTACAGGAAAAAGGCGTTGAGGATATACTCGTTTCCGGCGGTGGTATTATCCCTGAAAATGATCAAAAATTATTGCAAGAAATGGGCGTGGGCAAATTGTTTCCTCCAGGCACACATACCAGTGAAATCGTAGATTATTTTAAAGGATGGGTAAGCGAAAATAGAAATTTTTAATACTTATTCATCTCAAATTTAAGCGCATAACAATTATAATTAGAATGTATTTGTCTTTCTAATGACACGCAAGTTATTCTTATATAACTAAGATTACAGTATTCAAATAGTGCTAACCATACTAGCATTACCTATTTAATCCTATAGAAGTAAAAAAACTATGGCTAAATACTCGTATTTTTTTATTCTTATTTACAACAGTCGGAAGTGCTGAAAATTTGGGAACTAAGCGTATTTCTGTATTACTGGTTCTTTACTTACGCATAAATAATGAATACCCAATATTCAAAAATCGAAATATAATTCTCTACAGGAGAAAGAAGATGACTTATGTAAGCCATTCACTTCAAGCATTCTTTAATATAAAAGCATTGCGCTTTAAATGCAGAATATCACCCAAATTCCAAATTAGTAAAAAGCGACAAGATGGCCATAATGCGTTCACTTGACCACTAATTTTGGTTGGCTAAAAAAATGAGTTAGTGAACACAGCAATCCATCATTTTACACATCGAGAATACTATCCATAACTACTAAATCTTATCCATTAAAAAGTATGAGCCAACACAATATTTCAATCTATGTTTTACGGTTTTTGTAGCCAAATACTCATCCCTACCCTGCCTGTTACAGGCGAATATCACATAATTGTCCTTTTCAATAAAATCGCATTAGGCACTATTTTTGCATTATATCAGCAGCAAGGTACAATCAAAGTTGATCACACTTGAGCCTATAGTGACTAAGCGGATCTTAGCACTTTTTCCACTTTGGCTAACAGTGATTTCACATCAGGCATTGTCGGTGCTTGGCCATATACACGGAGCAATGGTTCGGTACCCGAAGCGCGTATCATAACCCAGCTATCCTCACTAAAGAAATAGCGATAACCATCAATATCGTCGATGCGCTGTATAACTAAATCATCAAAATTTTTATACCTGCCTTCTTTGCAATTTTTCAGAACTCTTTGCTTGAGATCCTCTGTAATATGCATATCCAATCGATCGTATTCAAATGGTCCTACAATGCTATAAATTTCATTGAGCAATTCATCTACTGATTTGCCAGTTTTAGCTACAGCTTCCATAACCATTAGTCCTGACCATATACCGTCGCGCTCAGGAATATGACCAGTCATGGCGATGCCACCCGACTCCTCGCCCCCAACCATAACTTCCTCATTCTGCATAATCTCACATATATACTTAAACCCTATTTTAGTGATCTCCACAGGCAGGCCGAAATGCGCACACAACTTCGCTACCTTCTCAGTTACAGAAAAAGAAATAACCACCTTGCCACTGATGCCCTTATAATGGTGAAGATAGTATATGATTAGTAGCAATATTCTATGAGAGTCGATAAACTTCCCACCGCGATTGAACAGGCCAATACGATCGGCATCACCATCAGTCGCAAGCCCTAAGCCAGCATTGAGGTTAGCAGCCATATAGGCGCGTTGTTCACTTAAATTTTTATCCAGCGGTTCAGGAGCTTGACCCTTAAATGATGGATTGTAGTCACAATGAAAATTGATGGCCTTGGGTATTAGTCTTGGAAGTACTTTTTGTCCAGCGCCGTACATGGCATCATAGGTTATATCGAATGGCAAAGATCTTATAGCATTCATTTCGAATCGCTCCATAGCGTGCTGATAATATATTTCTTCAAGGTCTTCAAATACTATAAAACCATCAAGGACATAGTCATTAAATTCCTTTAAATTAGCTGGAGAATGATCTGGTATTAGGGTTTCTATAACGGCTATGTCAGAAGGGATGGCAGCACCACCATAGGCCGCCTTAACCTTGAATCCATTGTAGTCAGGAGGATTGTGACTGGCGGTAATTATGACACCGATGCCAGCCTTAAAATGAACCACACCTAAACTCAACATAGGGGTAGATACAAATTCCTTGGACATAATAACTTTAATGCCCATTGAAGCTAGTACACTTGCTGTAGTCTCCGCAAACAATTTTCCGCCAAACCTGCAATCATAACCTACTATAGCGAGTGGATTCAATCCGGTATTTAGCATAAAACGACCTGTGGCCTCTGCTACTCTCGCCACATTTTCAACAGTAAACTCTCTAGCAATGATTGCTCTCCATCCATCAGTCCCAAATTTTATCATTTCTACCATAATTAATTTTTATGCAAATAAAGTAATAATATTTGATAATTAAGTTTTCATACATTTGTACCGTAAAATTATGTATCAAGATTCATTTAAGCATCAAGGGCAGCGCAAAAAACTTGTCGATATCCTAATCAAGGAGGGCATTCAAGATCCTAAAGTATTAGGAGCCATTGCCAAAATTCCCAGACACCAATTTATCCTTGATAGTCTTGTGGAGTTTGCCTACGAAAACCGAGCAGTGACCATCGATGAAGAACAAACTATCTCACAACCCTATACAGTTGCATTTCAAACGGAACTACTCAAAATAAATAAAGGTGATAAGGTCTTAGAGATTGGTACAGGATCGGGCTATCAGGCCGCTGTGCTACACGAATGTGGCGCTAAAGTATTTAGTATAGAGCGCATAAGTAAGCTACATCATAAGACATCATTATTCCTTAAAGAAATTGGTTATGGGCTCATAAAATTGCGATTTGGAGATGGTTATGAAGGATGGCCCGACTATGCGCCATTTGATAAAATTATTATTACCGCCGCACCTGAAAATATTCCCAAAAAATTGATAGATCAGCTCAAAATAGGTGGGCTCATGGTAATGCCTATCGGCAATCAATCTGGCACACAAAAAATGCAGTTGCTCACCAAAACCAGCGAAACCCAGTACACAATGGAAGAGAAAGGCGAATTTCGATTTGTTCCCATGTTGAATAGCAAAGAAATAAAATCACGCCATCATTTTTAAGCCACCTCTTCACCACTAATATATCCCGCCTATAACTATTGATTATGGCAGTTATCTTAGTTTTATAATATGGTAATTTTGCGATAAAATATTCCAATCATTGCACCACTATCATTCATTAAATTGTGGTTAATAAATTTTGGTTTGCATTAAATTAAAGATTTGAATTTATTCTATTATGGCGATGCCTCCGGCCCGGGCTATCTGGGGCTTCGCTGCGCTACGGTACTGTGGTAGCGGGCTTTTGGCAATAATAATTTCAAGCTCTTGAAAGCCCGCTGCCACAGCACAAACCCCTCCTATCCCTATCGCTTTTTTCACGATTCAAGATTTTCGATTACCGATTTACGATACTGAATTTTATTGTAGTAACTTAACTAAGTCCAGTGTCTAGCGTATTTTAAATTGATATACCCTGAACGATTTAATTACGCTAATCACGATGAAACAATACAATAAATCATTGTATAATCAATGGAGATCAGCTTCCATTCATTATTACTTGCGAATAGGCCTACACTTATGCAATTATCAATAAATTACAAACCGCTATGCAACAACCAACTAGAGGCATTATTAATACAGCAATCCATACCATCGCCAAAGTGATATTCCTATCAACATAATTTGAGAATCCCTAACTAATACTATCTTTGTAGCAATGAAAAAAATTGTTTTTGGAATCGTGGGCTGTGGCCATATTGCTGCAAGGCATGCGATGCACATACATGCACACCCCGAAGCTGAGCTAGGCGCATATTATGACATAGATCATGAAAAGTCAATTGCCCTAGCCCAACGTTATCCCGCTCAAATATATAGTCAATTAGACGAGCTATTGAAAGATGAATCCATTGATATTGTATCCGTATGTACCCCTAATGGGGATCACGCACATACCAGTCTTCGATGCCTAGCAAACAATAAAAATGTGCTTGTGGAAAAACCAATGGCTATTCGTACGGAAGATGCTGAACGCATGCGTGACTCAGCTATATTTCACAATAAAAAATTATATGTAGTAAAGCAAAATAGATATAATCCACCAGTACAAGTAGTAAAAAAATTAATCGAAAACAACGCGCTCGGCAAGATTTTTTCCATACAAGTACAATGTATATGGAATCGCCCTAAAGCTTATTATCAACAATCGAACTGGAGGGGAAGCCTTGCTTGGGATGGTGGGAGCTTATATACACAGTTTAGCCATTTTATTGACATTATCTATTACTTATGTGGCAGTATAGAACCTGTCTCTGGACTGCTAGCAAATCAAGGACACAAAGGCATTATAGAAATTGAAGATACTGGTCAATTGCTCTTTCGATTGCCACAAGTACAAGCACTGGGTAGTATGCACTATTCCACTAATTCCTATAGTAAAAATATGGAAGGGAGCATTACTATTATCGCTGAAAGTGGAAGCCTAAAAATAGGAGGTCAATACCTCAATACCCTGGAATATCAAGATGGCAACTGGCCTGCCATACAATTGACTGAAATAGAAAATGCATCTAATGACTATGGTTTTTATAAAGGTACTATGTCGAACCATGATAAAGTAATTGACAATGTGGTTAGTGCATTAAAAGGGCGGGAACCTATCATGACCAATGCAGATGAAGGATGTGAGGTAGTTCGGATTATCGAAAATTTTTACCGCATTAGCGATCTAGCTTAATCGTATAGGCTGTTCAATAGAGATTTATAGTTGCCATATATTAATTTGAGCGTGTTAATGTTACATGCAATTTCGACCTTTATAGAATCTATTCCAAAATTGATTATTTTAACGCAACCAATCAAATTTAGCAACCTGATTTCAAAATTCCTGATTTTCCTATTCGACTCAATGAAGGAAGGTATCCCAAGCAAAAAATTTAATCAATGCCAGCTATCTTCAGCCATGCGGCTTTAGTCTAGTAAGTGTATAAATGCGATAAGGATAGGAAGGGTTTAATACAGGGGTGGCGGGCTTTCAACAGATTTGAATTATAATAGCCGAAAGCCCGCCACTCCTGTACCGAAGCGTCAGCGTAGCCCTGTATAGCCTGGGCCGAAGGCATCGCCCAAAGTCCTCTTATTCTATTGAGCAATTCCTAACCAACTCTTATTCAAAGCGTAAGCTATCATATTGAACGACCCTTAGGAAGCCTGAATGCAATGGCGGACAAAAAAATGGGATTCCTACTAACGCCTCAAATTGGAATGCAAATTAGGATCAAGAATTCCAAATTATACAATACCTATACCCCATAGTCAGTCGTCCACAGGGCTGAATGGCAAAGATTGCAGGGTATAATTTTTTTATTATCATCATATTATACTATAAATTAGGTAATTCGCCCTTATTTTTTTACTTTTGCGCGGTTTTGGAATGGTCGAAATACCAGAATTTTCTAAACCTAAAAATACGCGGTTTTGATTGCTCTAATTTTACTCCTTTTGCCCATTATATTTGGGTTTTTGTGTTTTTTGATGCCTGCTAAGCCAGCCAAGGCACTCGCATTGGTTACGGCCCTTGGCACGATGGTTACTGCGCTAGTGATCGGAAGTCAAGGGAATACGCTAGGAGTTAGTACTGAATTCCAGATGGATTTTTTTCCCATACTGGGCTCTACACTTCACTTAGGTATGGATATGCTTACCTTAGCAATGCTATTGCTCAATGGACTTGTATTTTCATTGATATTTTATTATCTACACAATCGGCGTTTAGAAGCTTCTGGCCCTTATGTGGGATTGCTTTTGTTATTGTTTGCAGCTCTGAATGGGGTGTATCTCAGTTATGACTTATTGTGGTTTTATATTTTTTGGGAGTTAGCGCTCTTGCCTATATTCATATTTGTGGTGCGCTATAGTCCTGCTGGGAATCTTCGCAGTTTTTTAAAATTCTTTATATATACCATAGCGGGCAGTCTAATGATGCTAGCTGGCATCTTGTACTTGTATGCTAAAGGCGGATCAGATGTTATGGATGTTATGCGTATTGCAAAAGTAGCCTTGCCATTACATGTTCAATCTGGAGTATTCTTTGCATTTTTTATTGCTTTTGCAGTAAAGATTCCGATATTTCCACTGCACACTTGGCAGCCTGAGACCTACACATTAGCAGCGCATCCCGGCACGATGGCCTTAGCAGGTGCCATGCTGAAGATGGCTTTATTCGGACTTATCAGATGGGTATTGCCAATATGTCCTGATGCGCTAGCTGGCGATGCTGGTACCGTCGCATTGTTTTTAACAGTATTTGGTGTTATATACGCATCGCTGATAGCGATCAGAGAAACCAATCTCAAAAAGATGTTTGCCTATGCGTCGATGGCGCACGTAGGAGTCATGACCGCGGGAATTCTGAGCATGCAATCCACTGGTATCAATGGGGCAATGCTTTTCATGGTAGCGCACGGGGTGAATGCAGTAGGTCTTTTCATTCTTTTCGACATTTTAGAATCGCGCTTAGGCACGAGCGCACATGCCGAAATGGGCGGCTTGAGGCATCATCAACCAGTATTTGCTGGATTATACTTGGTGATTCTATTGGCGAGTATAGGCTTACCACTTACTAATGGATTCCTAGGGGAATTCTTTTCGCTCAGTGGTTTATTTGCTACTTGGCCGATGGCTGGTGCTATAGCAACGATTAGTGTCATATTGGGCGCAGTGTATATGTTGAGATCATACCAAGCAGTATTTTTAGGTGAGCATAAGAATGATATCAGCCCACTAAATTTTATCGAAAAATCAACATTGTGGATCATTGTGATAATCATTTTCTTATTAGGGTTGTTTCCTGAACTTGTATTGCAATTTAGCCGTCCAGCGGTTGAGCAAGTATTATCAATGATTCAATAATTTATTAAAACCTATTGCACTTTATATGTACGCATTAATCATATTATTTGTTTTCGGAGTCATTTCATTGTTCTTAGGATTCGGAAAGCTAAAAAACTATGCTATGGCAAGCGGTTTTATAGGTTTGCTCTTAGCAGCAATATCTCTGGTCTATGAAAAGGAAATTTTAAAGCCCGCACCATATTTTAATGAGATGATCACGATGGACAATTACGCTTTTTGGTTTAGCATGATTGTCGTATTGTTTTCAGCATTGGTATTTTTATTAAGTTCACATTATTATCGCTATAAAACCGAGCACATTACTGATATCTATGGCCTCTTATTGTTTTCGATAACTGGGGCTGTGGTATTGTGCAGTTTTAGCGATCTAACAATGTTATTTTTAGGGATCGAGATGATGTCCATTCCTGTATATATACTTGCGGCAAGCCATAGGGACTATGCGCCATCGAATGAGGCGGGCTTGAAGTATTTTATTATGGGTGCATTTGCCACTGGTTTTTTATTATTGGGAATTACATTAATATTTGGGCACAGTCATAGTTTTAATATGAATGACATTAAGGTACAGCTCACTACGAATGGTCAGTCCGTAATATTTAAGATTGGTACGATCCTACTTATGGCTGGATTACTCTTCAAGGTAGCCCTAGCACCATTCCATTTTTGGTCGCCTGATGTATGTCATGGTGCTCCTTCAATCATCACTCTATTTATGAGTACCGTAGTAAAAATTGCGGCATTTGCAGCATTGTTTCGATTTATTAACTTGGGATTTGAGGACAATAGTATATGGGTACATGTAATTTCAATAATTGCAATACTCACGATGATTATTGGCAATTTTGGAGCGTTGGTACAATCGAAGTTCAAGCGATTTATGGCCTATTCAGGGGTTGCTAATTCCGCGCTGATGGTGTTGCCGATCCTCGCCTATTCACATGGAAATTACCAGTCATTATGGCTCTATCTAACAGCCTATAGCGCTGGGAATATTATCCTTTTTGCCATCTACATGCTCACTAAAGA
This sequence comes from uncultured Chitinophagales bacterium, assembly GCA_964480615.1. Lineage (GTDB taxonomy): Bacteria > Bacteroidota > Bacteroidia > Chitinophagales > UBA2359 > CAYZQX01. The sequence goes on from CAYZQX010000008.1 coordinate 10,004, forward strand.
TGCTGCAAAATCAGAAGAAAATAGCCAGTTCGAAGGTCTCTTATATACCTATCCTTTACTTGCCATATTAGGGATAATCGCATTGGCGAGTATGGCTGGCATACCACCATTGGCAGGGTTTTTTGCGAAGTTTATGGTTATTACCCAAGCTTTTCAAAAAGATCTAAACTTGGTTTCTATCCTATCCTTGGTATTCTCAGTTTTTGCGATTTATTACTATTTCCGTATTGCCGTATCCATGTGTATCCGCAGCAATTCGAGTATAAGCCTACAATTATCAGTTCCAGGAATATATAAAATTGTAATGGGGATATGTGGATTAATATTGCTCGGCATTGTACTATTATTGCCCTTGTTACAGTGAGTTGCACTTAGTTGTATTCCCTCACAAATAAAACATTAGATCAGTAACCAATAAGAGATAAATTATTTCTCTAAGGCAATAATTAATTCGCAAAAATGGTTAAAATAACAATATAATCAAATTGAATTGTCTAAAAACAAGCATTTTTGCATTCTTTTGATCTTTTTCTCATTCCTATTTTACAATAACTTTACATACCTAAATGCCCACTACACCTAATAATCCCAACAAATACAATTTCACATTGCCACTTCTCTTTGCAGTCGTTATGGTTATGGGTATTCAGATAGGTTATAAGATGTATGAAAACTTAAAGTTAAAGGGCAAAATCGCACCAGTAACTTTTTACACCTCTTCTACCCTCGATGAAGTATTACAGTATATTGATGGCAGGTATGTAGATACGGTGAATTCCTCCTTGCTAATGCGAGATGCAATCGAGCATACATTAGAAAAACTAGATCCCCACTCTAGCTTTATCCCGTCCAATGAGTTACAAGAAGTGAATGAACAACTCGATGGAAATTTTGAAGGTATCGGAATTGAATTTCACATATTTAATGATACAATTTATATCGTATCAGCAATATCAGGTGGTCCTTCTGAAGCATTAGGATTGCTGCCTGGTGATAAGATCGTAGAAATAGAAGATAGTACCGTGGCTGGCATAGGAATTAATAATGCAATGGTCATAAAAAAATTGCGTGGACCTAAGGGATCATCCGTGCGGATAGGCATACAGCGCAATACAGCAGCTATTAAACAATATTCGATACAAAGGGAAAAGATCCCCCTTACAAGTGTGGATGTGGGCTATAAAGTTAATGCTAGTACTGGCTACATAAAAATCAATCGCTTTAGTGCTACTACTGTAGATGAGTTTAGAGAAAAGCTGATCATGCTTAAGGAGCAAAACATAGAAAACCTCATTGTAGATCTTCGCAACAATCCCGGAGGTTTTTTAGATGCCGCAACTGATATAGCTGATGAATTTTTAGATAAAAAGCGCATATTGGTATATACCCAAGGAAAAAATTTCAGAAAAAAATCTTATTATTCTAAACGTCCAGGCCTATTTGAAGAGGGTGAGCTCATTATCTTGATAGATCAAGGGTCGGCCTCAGCTTCTGAAATCCTTGCAGGCGCCATACAAGACTGGGATCGTGGTACAATTATAGGTCGTCGCTCATTTGGCAAAGGACTGGTTCAAGAACAATATGAACTGCAAGATGGCTCAGCACTCAGACTGACTGTAGCGCGGTATTATACCCCTACTGGCCGCTGTATCCAGCGCCCTTATGAACACGGCGATGTGGAATCCTATTATGATGATATCGACAATCGATTTGAAAATGGCGAATTGTTTAGTCCTGATAGTATAAAGTTCGAGGAACAAGAGTGTTTTGTAACTCCTGCGGGCAAAGAAGTGTATGGTGGTGGTGGCATAAACCCCGATATTTTTATACCTATGGATACATCAGGGATCGAAAAATTTTGGCCTATAAGAAATGAAATTCCAAGCTTTGTCTATCGCCATTTTAGTGAAAATCAAGACGATTATTTGAATAAATACAAGAATTTAGATGACTTCCTCCATCGTTTTGATATAGGGCCTGTGTACAAGGATTTTTTAACCTCCTTAGAGAAGGCTAAGATAAGACCACAAGCCTCAACTATTCAAGCAAATAAGGAGGAGATACAAATGTATATCAAAGCATACTTAGCCCGAAACTTATGGTATAATAATGGTTTTTACCCCATTATAAATGCTGAAGATCCTTTTATCACAAAGGCATTGGAGGAGCTGCAAAAATAGTTGGTTTTTTTATGCTGTATTTGCGATAGGGACAGTTTTTCTCCACCGTGTGGGACAGTAATTGGTTGTTTTTTGGGCTCTGTCCTTAGGATGCGGAATGGTTTAGTCTTGTTCGCTGATTCCCTTTTGTAATGTTATAGAAAAAACGGATGCTTTTGTGAGTTAACCATTTTAGTATAGTATATTAGATGGGAGGCAGCGGACAAGACCGAAAACAAATCTAGATTGCGCAGATTCTGGCGGCCATTGAAATAAAATAAATGCCAGTAGTGTAGCCTGTAGCAGCCCGGGCCGGAGGCATCGCCATAACTACATAGGGTTTGCTCAAAAACTCTGAAAGCTTTATACTAAACGATTATAGAATACGCAAGTGCAAATGAAATGCACAAGAATTGCAGCGGTTTAGTAATAAAGCTTGCATCATAAGTATGAAATTTAGTCTCGAACACATTGCTCCTTAAAGTTGTATTCGCGATAGGGATAGACGCGAGAAACCAAGCGATAGCGCAGGTTCTTGTTACCATTAGAAAAATAATAAATTCGCAAGTAAGCCCACAGCGAGGCACAAATCAAGCGATTGCGAAGATTCTGGCGGCCATTGAAATAAAATAAATGCCAGTAAGTGTAGCCTGTAGCAGCCCGGGCCGGAGGCATCGCCATAACTACATAGTATTAACTTATAGAGCAAGCCCCTGCTACTAACGTATATAGTGGTCTATAAATTTATTCGTAATTTTGTTCTCAATATTGTTCATCCTTTGTTCAATGGTCTTCAGCTAAAGGTGAATGATTACTGCTACTAAATTCAAAATCTTAAATCAATATTATGAAAATTTTAAAGTATGCCTTATTAGCGCTGTTGCTAATATTTCTGTTGCTATTTTTTATGGCACCAAAGGAAATGAAAGTCTCCAAGTCCACTACCATCAATGCGCCAGCCTCCTTGGTATTTGACCAGCTCAAATCTTTAAAAAATATGGATAAGTGGTCGCCTTGGAATGAGATGGATCCAAATGCTAAGAAAACCTATGAAGGAACAGATGGTGCAGTAGGCTCTATTAATACATGGGAAGGCAATGAAAATATGGGTTCGGGTAGCCAGTCAATCACAAAAATAGATGAAGGAAAAAGGGTTGAATCTTCACTGGATTTTATTAAGCCATTTGAGTCCCATGCTGATGTTTCATTAACGATGGAACCTGATGGTCAGTCACAGAAAGTTATTTGGGAGATGGTTTCTAAGCTGCCTTTCCCAGGCAACATATTTGCTTGGCTAGGAGGAGCTGAAAAACAGGTAGGTCAAAGTTTTGAAAAAGGGCTTGGAATGTTAAAAGCTCAAGTGGAGGCACAGGCACTTGAACTAGAAAAAAAACCTGCAAATAATTTCAGCATATCTGAAATACCTGGTTCTGAGAAATACTATGTGGGCAAGCGATCTACTGTAAAACTCGCTGATATAGCCAACTATTTTGGGGCTAATTTTGGATCGGCTATGGAAGCACTTGGGAAGGCCAAGATAATGCCTTCAGGTGCACCTAGCGGGCTATTCTATACCTTTGATCAGACGAAGGGTGTAACAGATATGGCAGCAGTAATACCTGTAGCTACAGCCCCAGCAACAAAGGTAGGTGAGCTAGAAACTTTTAAGATAAAAGCTAACAAATGGCTGACAATGGATTATTATGGTGATTATGCTAAAACAGAGCAGGCTCATATTGCCTTTGATGAGTTTATTAAGAAAAATAACCTCAAGCAAGTTGCACCAGTAATCGAGGAGTACATTACTGATCCGATGGAGGTTAAAGATACTGCAAAATGGCTTACGAAGATCTATTATCCAGTTCAATAATTGTAATATTCTTAAAGTCTAAAAATATGCAACTGCATTAATGAATAGACACAATTATATTGCAAACAAAAAACCTCCTTTTAGATTACAGGGAGGTTTTTTTTAATTTATGGATGAGTTCATAAGGTATTAGTCAAATTTTTAGATGTTGGAAATGATCAATTGTTACAATTTCGTGCTTGATGGCATATACAATAATACCAGCGGTATTGCGTACAGCCATCTTCTCCATTATTTTTGCTTTAAGCCCTTCTACAGTTCGCCTACTTAGATAGACTACTTCACTAATTTCTTGTGCCGTTTTTTCAAGGCAGAGCAATTTAATAATTTCGATTTCTTTGTCATTGAAGATGGCCGTCTTAAGCTTCTCTTTTCCTGAGTTAGTACGCGCGATGAGGTTCGCCATGTGTAAAGATGTTTCCTTACAATAATAACGCTGGTTTTCAAAAGCAGCTTCGATACCATCTATTAACTCTGACTTATCAGCATTCTTGACTAAATACCCAAAAGCACCAGCATTGAGCATCTCAAGAATGTGATGATCATCGCTATACATAGTTAGTGCCAATACACGGATATTAGGATAACTAGCTACCAATAACTGTGTAGTTTCAATGCCATTTTTCTCTGGCATATTGATGTCCATAAGAATCACATCTGGTGGATTTTGCTTCACCATCAAGAGTAATTCATTGCCATTAGTTGCACTACCGATCACTTGGAGGTGGTCAATACCTGATAAAACCATTTGTACGCCTTCTCGAAATAGGTCATGATCATCGGCTATCATCACCTTGATTTTTTTGTTTTTGAGGTTCATAATTTTATTTATTTTTTATGGGGTATAAATATTTTATAAATCAATCCTTGTACAGGTTCATAATTGAGCTCAAGCTCACCTCTCAATAACTCCACTCTACTAATAATCCCTCTGATATTGATCTTATTTATTACTATTGGTTCTTGCCCTTCTTTTGGGTCAATGAAGGCTACTGCATCTATAGTTATATTCTTTAGGCCAATACTCAAATCAATATTAAGCGAAGTTGAATGCATAGAATTTTTTGAGTTGAGTGTTATCTCCTGAATAATCCTAAATAGGTGTATCTCTAGCTCCTTTGACAGCTCATTGCATTCTATAATATTGATATGCAAAAAATTGTGCTGTATCTCATTGATTTTAACAGCATAATCATTTAATGCATCGATAAAGCGGCCTTGTTCCAAAGCGATGGGTAGTAGATGGTGAGAGAAAGCCCTAATATCGCGCATCGCCTGATTAATATGTTGATTGAGCAGCACAATTACCTCTTTATCATCTTGGGACACGTTTTGCAATTGATTTAAGTAAAGCTTTATACTACTCCATAGTGGACCTAGCTTATCGTGAATTTCATTGGCCATGCGCTTGCGCTCGTTTTCTAGTGTAGTAATTTCATTCAGCAACTTTTCTTCCTGCATTTGTATATATTTCTTATGATAAGTTAATATTGATCCTATGAAATAGATGATTATTATTGAAATCATAATCAAAATCAATAAAAACAAGTTCAATATTGTAATGGCAGGCATCATTTATAATACGATAATTAAAGATACGCAAAAAATAACTAACCCTAGGGCTTAATTATTTTTCCCCTTTTTACAATGAGGTATTTATAAACAACATATCCTACTGCGATATATCGAATGGGAAAGAGTGTGTACCACAATGCAGATATTACTTTAGTCATAACAGTTATTTCAATAGAGTTCCCACTATGTGCAATAATAATCCAGAAGAATTCATAGATCAGCGTATATAAAAAAAACACAAGGAAAACTAAGCTAATTAAAAACTGAGGGTTATGTCTTAATCCATGAAACTTGTATATTATATAATAGTTTAATTGATGAATAGAAATTAATACCAGTATAAATGCCGAAAAACATATTAGTATTGAATTGAACTCAAACGGTTTTCCATAATAAGTCAATAGCAAGAACAAGCCAATCTCAACAATCATGATAATGTACAAGGATTGTGCTTCGTGCTTTACCTTGCGTCCCCAATCCCTATACATTAATAATAAAAATATTGTTTCAATAACTATATTGAGATTATAAATCCCAGCATTAGATTCACTATTGATAGTAACAAGAATTAAGGAGGTTAATTCTAAATTCACACAAGCTAAAAACCACATCAATAACCAAATATAGTCTTTGGAAATGACTCTAATATTTTTTAAGATTAAACATGTTATAGGAACGACAACAAGGCCTAAATTAGAAATTAAGCTGACAAGTAACATCTATGTGCTGTTTGTTGTAGATTGAATTTTTCAAAAACCTATCAATCTAGTTAAAATTATCTCTTACAATCTGGCGGGCACCTTGGGGGAGCATACAATGCAGTAGTATCAGTAGTATCTTGTTTTGAAGTACTTGCATTAACAGCTTGAGTATCAATCATAAGCCCTAAATATATATTGCCTTCTTTATTCTCAGCTAAGCGCAATATCAATGGTTTACGATCATTATTCAGGCATATATAATCCATAATTTCAGGTGTTAGTTCAAAATGATCCCCAGAAAATTTTAGCTGTAGTGGCGATTGATCAACTCGGTCAATGACTTTTAACCTAAAGGTGTCAACCTCCTTTAAATAATTTTCACGATTAAGTATATAAGGCTTTACTTTTGCTAATCGCTCTGAGTCACTGCTTGTCTCCCCTGCCTTATCCTTATTCTGAAGCTGTGTGAAAAGATAAATGCCAAATGCTGTTACACCAAGTAATAGCAAACTCAATATTAAAACCACAGGATTTGTTTTCATATTTATTATATTTACGTTATTAATTCAGTGCAAATTAGGGGCTGTACTAAATATAGTAATACGTAATTTTACGTATTTTTTACACTTTTAACAATTAGTCTATTTGGTACATGGATGAAGGCAAGATAAAACATTCGAATTATCACATTTTCAAAGAGACTATTTGTATTAATTACTTAACATTTTTCAACTCCTCTACTCACTCAAAAAAAAGCTTTTATGTACCCACATAAATGTGATGATGCTTTGTATTGCACAACAAATAAATCAATAAACTGAACCCTTATCCGCGTTCTTAACTTGTCTTTTTATTGTCAAATATATAAGTACAAATGCCTTGTAGAAAACCATTTTTTACTTATAATTGAAATCTTATTGTCTATAAATTCGACTTAATTTTTACACTAAAAAAAGACATTTCCTTTAGGCGATGCCTGCCCTTCGGCTAAGCTCAGGGACAGGCCCGGGCTATACGGGGCTACGCTATCGCTTCGGTACAGGGCAAGCAGCCGCTCAGCAATATTGCACTTACAATTCCCAAAAAAATACTCTGCTGAGCCGCTACCGGCCCTGTACAAACCCCTCCTATCCCTATCGCGAATACTAAAAGCAATAGAATCCTAAAGGATCATAACTATAAATTTCTTGGGATAGCAAATAGATAGATCAATAATCGCTATTAGAAAACAAAAGGATGCACACCAAATTATATATTATTATTATTAATCCACAACTAAATGCAACTAAAATAATAATTTTTCTTATCTCAAAAATGCAAGCCTTTAATATAAAGAAGTTAATTAACAATTCTCCTTTTAACATTTTATCAAATTGATTAATATGGTAATTATGGATAACTAATAAAATCGACAAATTGCTGATGAAAGCCAAGAACAAATCCAATTATGAGAAGCGAAAATTATATATCCAAAGGCTGGGTTCAAAACTTCAAACTATTATAATTTCAAAAATATAGATCTTAAAATATTTGGCAACTAGAAATTATCTCCTAATCAGCTTTCTAAGTATTTCACATTACAGATCGATATCCCAAGGTCTTATTACAGGTGTCAGACAGAAATCGGTTTCCGAACACAGCGATGTCCATTCCGCCATAGTTTTACCCTGAAAAAATGCTGAAATCAGTTGCTTGCCCTTTTCATTACCTTCCCGCCCCTCTAATGGGAAGGACAGCCATTCATGATGACCCGCCCATGCACAGAAAGCACTCCAAAACTTGGGTTCCAATGCGCCTAATGCCATGTAGTTTTCATCAGCGCACTTATACACATTATAATTACATAAACCACCACTCAATGAATCAAACCATTGCAGAGTTAGCTCATCAGCTTCTACTTGATTATTGGCATATTCTAAAACCCCTAACCGCTTTATGCCACTCAGCATATCTACTGATAGGTATTGACCCCTACCTGTACGTTCACGCTGGTATAATGCCAAATAAATATGTTCAAGCGCATACGTACTGCCACCAAATATATCAGCATATTGGTATGGAAGTGGTGCAGGCATTTTTTGATTGATAATATGTTTATACAACAATCCACTCAATGCTTGGAAATTTAGATCATGGCCTGCTTTAGTGCTATAGTTATTATCCTGACTATATCCAAATATATCTACATATATTAATCTAGGATTATTTAAGCATAAATTATTATATCCTAGGTTCATCTTATGCATTACACCATTTCGCGCCGATGAAATTAACACATCTGCATTTTCTATTAGCGAAGTTAGACGGTCATATTCTTCAACAAAGTCAATTCTTAATATTTTTTTAGCATCATTTAAGACTGCATAATACAGTGACTTTTCATCCTTATAGGGTGGATAATGGACTAAAGGGTCAGGCGCTTTTGTGTGCTCTATTTTTATTACCTCGGCACCTAAATTTGACAACAACAGACCTGCATATGGCCCTGGTAAATTTTTTGAAAAATCTAAGACCTTAAGTCCTGATAATGGCAAGTCATTTCTTGAATCATCTCCACGCATAGCCTAGTTAAATTGGGTAATCATTAACAATGAATTATTAACCTATTTTTGAATTTTATCTGCCTACTATTTTTTGGCCTATTTTTTATTAATTGATGTGGACGCATCGCATTCAATTTCAATAATGGCACCGATCTCCTTAGACTCTCTAGGTGCTTCATTTTGACCATGATATGGGCAATGCTTGCAACCATTACCACAACAATACCCACGCTTTTTATGGTAAGCTTCAAGGAATACCATTAATCCATCAGGATTAATATAATAATCTACACCCTCTATTAGTCGATTGGACATTTGATATTTCCTATATAATTATGTGGAGTAATTTTCGACAATTCATTTTTTATCTCCTGAGCTATAGGCAATTCTTTTATAAAATTCTGCAAGGATATAGCATCAATTTTATTGCCTGTACGTGTTAGCCCTTTGAGCAGTTCATAGGCATTAGGAATGCCTTCGCGTCTCAAGACCGTTTGATAAGCTTCAGCCACTACAGCCCAATTGTACTCTAAGTCCATACTGATAACCTCTTCATTTATTTTTAATTTATCAAGCCCTTTTAGGAGCGATTTATAAGCTAATAATGTATGTCCTAGTGGAACACCTATATTTCGAGTTACTGTACTATCGCTAAGATCACGCTGTAACCTGCTAATGGGTAGCTTTGCTGAAAAGTGCTCATACAGCGCATTTGCAATGCCTAAATTGCCCTCTGCATTTTCAAAATCAATAGGATTTACTTTATGTGGCATAGCCGATGAGCCTATCTCTCCTTCTTTTATGTTTTGACCGAAATACTCCATCGAAATATAAGCCCACATATCTCGTGCTAGATCGATTAGAATATTATTAATTCTTTTCAAGTTATCAAACAATGCACACATAGAATCATAATGTTCGATTTGAGTAGTATATTTTAATCGAGTCATGTTAAAATTATTGATAAACTGATCAGAAAAATGCTCCCAATCTTGATTTGGGAATGCGATATTATGTGCATTAAAATTGCCAGTGGCTCCTCCAAATTTTGCCGCAAATGGTATTTGGACTTGCTGTATTAATTGATTCTCCAATCGCTCTATAAAGACATAAATTTCCTTGCCTAATCGAGTGGGTGAGGCAGGCTGCCCATGTGTATGTGCTAACATAGGAATATGCCACCACTGCTTAGCCATAGCAGACAATCGAGCAACAATTTCAAGCATCGCAGGGTTAATAACTTCCTTCATCGCATCTCTCAGCATTAATGGCAATGCTGTATTGTTAATATCTTGTGAGGTAAGCCCAAAATGCACCCATTCTACTTCTTGTGCTAATGGCGTTTCTTTGAGCTTGTTTTTAATAAAATATTCAACTGCCTTTACATCATGATTAGTAATTTTCTCTTTCTGCTTTATCCATTCCACATCCGCCTCATCGAAGTCCACATAGATTGATCTCAATAAATCATAAGCGGCATGAGTCTCCATTTTCAGTGGAATATTTAATTGTTGTATCAGGGCTATGAGATACTCAATTTCCACCTTGACCCTGTATTTAAATAAGGCCGATTCCGAAAAATAAGGGGCTAATATTTTTGTTTGTTCATGGTATCGACCATCCAGCGGCCCTAATGCTTTAAAATGAAAATTGTCCATTATAGCTGACTTAATTAGATTACAAATTTTTGGGTATTCGACCTTTCCGAGATAAATTGAGGGGCAAATTAGCACGATTTTATCAAAAACTTAGGAGAAGTATAGAATGATTTTACCATACTTCCGAAAAATCCTTTATAATTGCGGGATTTTAAAGAGAAGGAATGAGTAAAAACTTAGTCATTGTAGAATCCCCTGCTAAGGCCAAAACGATAGAAAAAATTTTGGGGAAAGACTTTACGGTCAAATCTTGTTATGGCCACATACGCGATTTACCAAAAGGTGATAAAGCCATTGATATTCAAAATGGCTTCCATCCCTCCTATGAGGTGCCAGGCGATAAAGCGGAAGTGGTCAATGAGTTGAAATCGCTTGTAAAAAAGTCAGATCAAGTGTGGCTCGCAACGGATGAAGACCGCGAAGGTGAGGCCATAAGTTGGCATCTTTGCGAAGTATTGGATCTCGATGAATCACTAACTAAACGGATTGTCTTTCATGAAATTACTAAACCTGCCATCGACAAGGCCATTAAAAATCCAAGATTACTAGATAAGAACTTGGTCTTTGCTCAGCAAGCTCGAAGGGTATTAGACCGATTAGTTGGATTTGAATTATCACCCGTACTGTGGAAAAAAGTAAATAGGACATCTAACTTATCAGCAGGCAGGGTACAATCAGTAGCAGTGAGGCTAATCGTAGAAAGAGAAAAAGAAATAGGAAAACACGAATCTAGCTCTCAGTTTAAAATTTCAGCACTATTCGAAATAAAAGACTCAAAAAATAAAACATACACATTCAAAGCTGAATTACCAAAAAAAATAGAAACCAAAGAACAAGCTGAAGATTTTCTAAAAAGTTGCATAAAAGCCCAATATACCGTAGGAGATGTCAATGTAAAACCTGGATATAGAAAACCAGCAGCTCCTTTTACCACATCCACATTACAGCAAGAGGCCAGTAGAAAATATGGATTCTCCGTATCGAAAACGATGATGCTTGCACAGCGTTTATATGAGGCAGGTAAAATCACGTATATGCGTACTGACTCTGTGAATCTCTCAGAAACGGCCCTTACTGCAATGGCTACAATGATTGAATCAACCTATGGAGCTAAGTATGTAAATATCCGTAAATACACTACCAAAACAAAGGTTGCTCAAGAGGCCCACGAAGCCATAAGACCTACTTATTTTGAAAATCAAACCGAAGGACAAGAAGCCGACGAGAAGAAACTTTATAGCCTTATATGGAAACGCGCTGTAGCCAGCCAGATGTCAGATGCACAGCTAGAAAAAACAACAGTAAGTATTAATATTTCTACGAATAAGGATCAGCTGCAAGCGTATGGGGAAGTTGTGATATTTGATGGCTTCTTAAAATTATACCAGGAATCAACCGATGATGATGAGGAAGATAGCGCTACAATCCTTCCACCGCTTCAAGTAGGAAAGCTTTTGGATTTTATTAAAATGGATGCTATAGAGCGATTTAGCCGCCCTGCATCGAGATATACGGAGGCCACCCTAGTAAAAAAATTGGAGGAACTTGGTATAGGGCGACCCTCAACTTATGCGCCTACTATCTCCACTATTCAAAATAGGAAATATGTCAATAAGGAAAACAGAGAGGGTACGGAGCGATTTTACAAAACCTTATTGCTTCAGAATGACAAAATTTCCGAGGCCACTGCTAAAGAAATAACAGGTGCTGAGAAAGCAAAACTATTTCCTACTGACATGGGTATCTTAGTGAGTGATTTTCTAGTCCAGCATTTTCCTGAAATTATCAATTACAATTTTACTGCTAAGATTGAAGAGGAATTCGATCAGATCGCAAATGGTGAATTGATATGGAATGATATGCTAAAAGAATTTTATGGTCCTTTTCACCTTGATGTAACCAAAACTCTAGAGACCGCTGAAAAAGTGACTGGTATCCGCGAGCTGGGAATTCATCCTAAGTCAGGTAAGCCTGTGGTGGCTCGCCTTGGCCGCTTTGGACCTATGATACAAATAGGGGCTACTGAGGATGAAGAAAAACCTTTATTTGCCAGTCTAAGGTCAGATCAGAGTATCAATACCATATCCTTAGAAGAAGCACTATCCCTATTCAATCTGCCGCGCATTGCAGGCAAATTCGAGGACAAAGAGATGAAAGTAGCAGCAGGCCGTTTTGGCCCTTATGTGCTACACGATGGCGCATTCTACTCCCTAAAAAAAGAAATGGATCCATATACTGTATCAGAGCAGGAATGTGTTCAACTTATCATCGCCAAAAGAGAAGCAGATGCCAATAAACACATCAAATCATTTGATCAAGATGAAACCGTGCAAATCCTGCAAGGAAGATGGGGCCCTTACATAAAAGCAGGTGACCAAAATTTCAAAATACCAAAAGGCGTATTGCCGATCGAACTCAGCTATGAACAGGTAAAAGAAATTATGGCTACTACCACACCTTCAGGTAGAGGTGCTAGAGCAAATGTGCGCAAAACCGCCGCAAGTGCCACTCCTACAGGAGCAGCACAAAAAGAAAAGCCTGCTACTAAAAAACAACCTGCAAAAAAAACAGCAGCAAAAAAATCAGCAACAAAAAAGACAGCTGCAAAAAAATCAGCTAAAAAATGATAGAAGAAAGCAAACTGTCTTCACTCATCTATCTACTCGACGATCCCGATGAGGAAGTGTATGGACAAGTAAAATTGAACTTAGTTTCCTATGGCGAAGCGATTATCCCCAGGCTGGAAAATACTTGGGAATTTTCTAATGACAATACTGTACAATCACGAATCGAGGACATTTTGCACTGCATTCATTTTGTGAGGTTCAAAGAAGCTTTTGATGTGTGGGCTGCCAAAAAAAATCATTCACTGATTGATGGTGTAGCAATCCTTAGCACCTACCTATTCCCACAATTAGACTTACGCAACTTTACCACCGACTTACAAGTACTAAAAAGAGAAATTTGGCTCGAATTATCTCACTTGTATTCACCTCACAAGAGTATCACTAAGCTCAATCAAGTATTTTTTCACCAAAGACAGTTAATACTTACCGAACCTAACAACAAGGAGGGTAAATATTTTTTTGTAAATCAACTGCTCAATTCAAAAAAAGGCGAACCTATTGCAATGGTCTTACTATATGCATTGCAAGCAAGCATGCTCAATATACCAGTATATCCCATTGCATTTCCTGATAATATGATATTGTTGGCATTCTCACAAGAGAGTTTCCATCCTGAAAAACCTATCAACCACTATGGAAACAGCATAGAATTTTTTATTAATCCTTGCCAGCATGGTATGATAATAAATCAAGCTGGTCTCGAGAATTTCCTGCGTCAGCAACAATATGATGCTGATGTTTTTACTTACCCCTTACTCTGCAATGCCGGTTTAATTAAATTTTACATTGAAATACTAATTAAGTTCTATAATAATCAAAATCAATTTTACAGGGTCAATGAGTTACAGGAGTTAGTAGATATATTACATAAATATCATCCAAAGCTCTAATTCGATTATAGAATAGTGACTTTTTTCAATTAATTAAGTCAGTTTTTTAGCGTATTCTAAAAATCAATACAGAAAAAGATTATTGATTTATAGTTTGAAAAACTTAATTTTGCGCCAAAAATTATTAATTATGAAAGACCAAATATCGGATTCAGCCAATGGCAATAATCGCAACATTGTTTTACCACTCGTAGCTCTTTTAGCTTTAGTTGGGATAGGACTAGCAGTGAGATTCTATTTTTACCCTAAGGGAAAACCAATACCACCAACTGAAATTGCAAACAATACGGCACCACAAGCACAGCCTAGTGCTGATCCACTAGGGCCAAAAGTGGCAGTTCAATCCACTCCTGAAATTGACTCCTTGATTATGAAATCACTCGATGCTTATAATCAAAAAGACTATCAAAAAGTCGTGGATTATTGCGAAACAGCTTTAAAAATCAATAGCAAAAATTTAATAATCCTCAACAACCTATGCTCTGCATACAATGCTATGGGAAAGTTTAAAGATGGTGAAGCGGCTTGCAAAAGAGCCCTAGAAATTGATCCAGAGTACCAACTAGCAAAAAACAATTTGCAATGGTCCCTAAATGGACTCGCAGGCAAAACTAATTAATATCGGCTATTCAGTATTTAATAACCTGAATTTTTGAAGATTTTAAATTATTAATCTTAAAAATAAAGTTTAAAATTTTTACAAAATGGAAAAATCAAAAATTGCTTTTCTAGTATCAATTATTATAGGTTTAGGTTTAATAATATACGCCTATAATAATCATTGGGGAAACGCATTTCATTTCGATGATGGGCATACAATAGAAACCAATTTAGCAATTAGAAATTACACCCCGTTAAAATATTTTAAAGATCCGCTAACTTTTAGTAGTAATCCTGCTAACGCGTCTTATAGGCCATTATTTGTACACAGTATTGCTTTGGATTATATAATGGCTGGTGGTCTTACTGATGTATTTTGGTTTCACTTGCATAATTTTATTGGCCATTTATTCTTATGCGTCCTATTGTATTTTTTTTATAAATCGTTAATCAATAAGCAAGAAGTATCAAGGGATAATTCTTGGATGGCAATGTTAGGGGCACTGTTCTTTGGCGTATTGACCATTAATGCTGAAACCATAAACTATATATCCGCTAGAAGCGACTCCTTAAATGCATTGTGGCTCACATTAGCTGTCTTTGTATATATCGCTTGGCCATCCAAACGAAAATATGGAATCTACCTAATTCCTTTTGTTATTAGCTTTTGGTATAAGCAAACATCTATCGTATTCCCAATACTTTTAGGTGGCTATCTTTGGTTTTTTGAAAAAGATAAAGTAGGTCTAGCGGAAAATAAATCTTTTAGTTTCTCCGCTTTTTTTAAGACAATAGGTGTTTTAAAATGGCCATTGATTATTACCTTGTTGCTATTCATTCAGCAACAGATTATGACCCCACCAACTTATGTGGTGGATAAAACTAAGTTTGAATATCTCATCACGCAACCCTTTGTATTTTTGAGGTATTTTACTTCCTTCTTCTTACCCATTGATTTGAATATTGATACCGATTGGAAACCATTGAGCACGATATTCGATTTCAGATTCTTCACTGGAATGTTATTTGTCGCAACGTGTATATATATAATGTGGCAAGCATTTGCCAGCCGATCATTGAGCATTATAGGTTTTGGATTGTTTTGGTTTTTTATTAATTTGCTACCTACCTCGAGTGTTTTTCCACTCAGCGAGGTAATGAATGACCACCGTGTATATCCAAGTAACATCGGCTTAATCTTATTTGTAATAGGTCTCTTTTATTACTTGCTCAGCAAGACTACAATAAACGAAGATCAACCCATAAAAGTATTAAAACCTATAGTGTACCTTATTTTTGGAATTTTAATAGTCGGAAATATATATGGCACGAGACAACGCAATATAGTATGGAAAACTGAAGAGTCTATATGGTACGATGCAGTCATTAAGAGCCCTGCAAACTCAAGAGCATTGATGAATTATGGACTAGAGCTACAGCGCCAAACCAAATACCCTGCTGCTTTAGCCTATTACAATCAAGCCTATAAACTCAGCCCTAATTATTCTTATCTGCATGCCAACCTTGCCATTGTAAAGTGGATAATGAATGATCAACCAACTGAGATCGAATACCATTTTAAGAAAAGTATCGAATATAATTTTAATAGCCCCGAACCTTATGTACAATATGCCAACTACTTGTATCGAACCAATAGAAAGGATGAGGCCAAACCATATATTGAAAAAGGATTAAAGCTTAGCCCTTATCACGAAGGATTGAAAAAACTAAGCGGTATGATCGAAAAAAATCCCAACTAATACAATTATAATAATATCTACATTAAAACCATCTCTAATAAAGATGGTTTTTTTTATATATTTTAGCATATTACTGTTGTACTAATTAGCCTTAGATTGCGTTTTATTTAGGCTCTATTAGCGATATATCAATAAACTGTGAGCTGAGTAATAATAAATATTTTTAGGTGGTGGGACACATGTAAATAGTTAACTAGAATAGTCCGTAAGGGCGCGG
>CAYZQX010000009.1:0-26421 GCA_964480615.1 uncultured Chitinophagales bacterium
GGTAAAAATACCATCATAGGTGCTACTGCGAATGAGGGCAATGATATTGAAAATGCCTTGCGCTGTGGTGCTGATTACGTAGGCTTAGGGCCTTTGCATTTCACCAGTACTAAAGAGGTACTAAGTCCCATACTTGGCATCAATGGAATACAGGAATTATGCGCAGTATATGGCGATCAAATACCCATTATTGCGATAGGTGGTATAATGCCTGAAGACATCCCACTACTATGGCAAAACAAACAAAACAATAACAACCCATCAATTGAAATTGTCGCCAATGCAAAATTAACAAACCCAATAGAGCACCAAGTAATTAACAAGCCCATTAGCAAGCTACATGGAGTTGCAGTTGCTGGTGGTATCAATAACAGCTCAGATCCAGCCATGAGTGTTAAAAAATATTTAGCAGCATTGGCGATGACTGAATAAGAAAAAAAGCACAAGTAAAAATGCCTATAGTATCGTAACGTAACATTGCTGTTCGATTCCTATCAGGACATTGTAAATTTATCATAACCTGTTTTCCTATACGAACAATTATTGCCTATTGTCCAGTGTGCAGAGAACAAATTTTAATACCAAATGCTCAAAATCTAGCATCCAATAACTATTCAACTAAATACAAGACAAAACCATTGTCAAAAGAAAGCAATTCACTCAATTTGATATTAGTTAAACTATTGGCTATATGTGCACATACAGGGCTATCGGATAAGGTGTTTTCAACTTGTTCAGGATTGTACACAACAAAGCTGCCCCGATCAATCGCTTGAGGAGATGGACTATAATCCCATAGCGATACCACCTCCATATTGGAATATGAACGCAATGGGCCTTCCAATCCCAATGTATATATTTTAGAAAGATTAGGAATGGCTAATTCTTTAATTAGAGAATTTAATGATTCAACAACTCTAATTTCTGATTGGTTATAAGCTCTTACCTCCTTAAATGCCGTCAAGCAAAAAAAAGACTGTGCTATGAACATATTAAAGAATAAAAAAGCCAACCAAAACGGTTTATTAACCATCCGATTATAAATATAATGAAATCCACTGAAAAACAAAACACATACCATCGGCATTACGACTACTAACATTCGATGGTTCTGAAAAGCCAAGCCACAGAGCATCACTACATATAGCAAGATACCAACTATCGCGACAAGAAGCAATGGATGTCGCCACAATCGGAAAGAAACAAATGGTATCAAGAAAACACAGATCCCAAAAAATGGGAACTTAAACAATGCCCCTGCATAAAACACAATATTCGGAAAACTGCGTGTATATTCTTCGCCATTCAGATAGATAATTGATCGATAAAAATTACTTAAATGCCAATGTCGCAGAAACTCATTCTCCGTAACAATTGACCATAGATTATAACTATATAAGTTAATCAGCAATACAACAACACTAAGCAGAGAAGCCACCACCAATAGCAGTACATATTTTTTCTCCTTAATGGCTAACAAATATAAAACATAGATGGCCAATGGAACTAATATCGGTAGCACTTGTGGTCTAATAATCAATGCCCCAAGAACAGAGAAAAACAAAATTCCCAAATTAAATAATCTTATTTTTTGGCATCTTGCTACAGCCCAATAGCTCAACACAATGAAGAACCCAACAGAGATATCCGTCATCACTGTATAACTAGCTCGCAGCATGTAAGGCATAAATCCTAGAATTAGTAAGACATATATTATAACTGGTTTATGATAAGCCGGTAATCCGTAAATGCGACTAACCAATAGTGCGGTAAAAATCAGTGTGAATAGATAAAAAAATATGTTTAATAATTGCATGCCTAATGGCAGTGGCAATACCATCCCAATTATTGCACCCATACTTGGATAGGCCAGACTTATTTTTTGACCAGTTATAGCTAAATGCGTATCTCCAAATAAAATTTCTCGAATTTGATTAGCCCTAAAAAAATATTCGTGTGCATCCTGCCCATATAGCCCATTAAAATGAATAAGAACATATATTATAAAACCAAACAACAGGCTTAAGAGCAATAGAATTATGCTCTTTTCACAGCATTCTATATTATGACACTTATGGAGTTTCAGAATAGCGTTGAATTATGAGTTTACAAACATAAGCATTAATAAATCAACACTAGCTATCCATTGCCATAGAATTAAATTACATTTGCAATACATATATGGAGATCAGCATTGTTATACCCACCTATAATCGCAAAGAAAGTCTAGTGAGGCTGCTCCATTCCCTTTCCATAGAAAACGAACTTATCTTAGAAATATTGATTGTGAATGGAGGCGATAGCTTGGGAGAAATAGTGCAGGATTGTCCTACTTCCCTAAGAAAAAAAATAGTTATTCTCAACGCACCTCCATCCGTATGTCATCAGCGAAACATAGGAATAAAAAAGGCCATTGGGGAATACATTATGCTTTGCGATGATGATATTGAAGTGGCAAATAATTACCTCTCCATATTGTTGCAATCACTTAAAAATCATTCCAACTTAGTGGCTATTTCAGGACTTGTAAAGGAGAAGAACAAAGACGGTCACTGGGTACAAGATCATCCAGCACAATCACTCAGTTCATGGGTCAAACAATTTATTTTTCAAGCGCCCGTATGGGCTGATCTCAATAAAATAAATCGGGATCACATACTTGGACAATGGCTTTATAATTACTACAAAAAAAAAGGCAATCATCTCTCTCTTGGTGGATGGCCAGTATTGGTTAATTTTAGTGATGAATTGAACTATACACCTGTATTTGCATTGGGAATCAGCTTGTTTAGAAAAAGTTATATTATCAATCATCTATTTGAGGAGACACTGACTCAGCATGGTATCGGTGACAACTATGGCGTGTGCTTACAATTTCCAGCTAAAGGACTAGCTATTACTAATCTCACCTACGCCTTGCACCACAAAGAACCCAGCAATAGGATATCTAATGCGGAGGCTTACTACAATCGCGTAATGGCACTCGATTATTTTCAAAAAAAATATGGCCAACAAAGTCTGCTCAATATTGTTGCATTGTTATGGTCACTTATAGGCAATGCAATACACTTTATATTACATAGAAAACCACAGGAATTTGCTGCTAACAACCGATTAATATGGTCTATCCTAACTAAAAAAAACAAAGTCAGTTGATTGAATGGATTACAAAATACAATCTACATTAGCTCCTATTAGCAAATTATTTCATTACCTTACTTATTGAATTGATGCAATTAAAACATATACACATAATTGAGATTCAGCTATCAATAAGTCTATAACACAATGAACTATAGGGCAGAAGAATATGGGTATTGAATGTTATATACTAGTGATTGTACCTTGCCTCCAACTTGCTATAATAACCAAGAGCTCCATCGCAACAGTGAAGCAGAAATGCGGTAGGGATAGTAGGGGTTTAGTACAGGGCTGGCTGGCTTTCGACCTTATAAATTTTTAGCAACTGAAAGCCAGCCAGCACTGTACCGGAGCGACAGCGAAGCCCCGCATAGCCCGGGCCGCAGGCACCGCCATAATAAAGTAAATGACACAATTGCTAACGTATTTATTTATTAATCTTAATCGCGAACCCTATAATAATCTAGCCACATTGAAAGATGGATGCCTAGAGCATACCCAAACATATTTTAAGTCTAATGATTTTTTTTACTGAATGTTCTATTTGACTTGCAAACTCCGTATCAGTTTTTATTTCTTTTAGTATAGAAGCGATGAGTACTTTTTCCCCACTAGGCATGATGATCATATCGCAACCTGCTCTAGCTGCTTTTAGTGAGGGACGTCCTATCTTATTTACGGCCTCCATATTCATAGCATCGGTGACTACAATACCTTTGAAGCCTAGTTCACCTTTCAATAGATCGGTTACAATTTTTCTAGAGCAGCTTGAAGGCCATCCATTCTCTGTATTCCATCGTTGATTATTGATAACAGCTATGTGTCCCACCATTACACTAATAACACCTTGATCAATCAAGTGTGTGAATTGATCTAACTCCTTAAGTTCACCATCGATGTACACAAGCTGCTTATGACTATCGCCTTGTACATTGCCATGACCAGGGAAGTGTTTAGCAGTGGCGACTATGCCATCCGCTTGTGTTGCTTGCATAAAACTGTTGCTCAGGGTTTTTAACTCATCCAAATTAGTGCCATAACTGCGATTGCCTATCACTTCCTTATTAGTGGCATAATCAACGATGGGTGCGAAGTTTTGAGCAACACCAATCTCCTTTAAAAGCTTATCAATAGCCCTTGCAATGCTATCGGATTCTTGTACTGTTTTTATTGTATTCGTTTTTGGGAAAGTAGGAATACCTTTTATCTTATAATTAATTAAGGATGGTTCCGCATCGGTACTGTACAATATAGGAAGTGTAGATGCAGTAGCCGCAATTTCATTGAGCGATTCTATCCATTGTGTGAAATCATCCTTATGCCCTTTGAGCAATATTACCCCACCAGCATAGCCACTTTTTACAATTTTTTTTACCTCCGAAATCTGTTTGCCTGCTTCACCAAGTGCAACAATTATCATTTGCGCTATCCGCTGTGTATCAGTAAGACTTGCATATACATTCTCCGTATATTGACTTAATAATTCATCTTCAGAATAATAATCTTTCAGCGAAAAATTATTTTGACCATTAATGAATTGTGGTGTCATAATGGATAAAAAAAATGTGATGAAACTTAGCTTAAAGAGTAAGAAGATTTTCATTGTTTTATTATACGATTACGATTGAATAGTGCAAGAATGATCTTATAAAAATAATCTATTCTTCACCTGACTTTTTTTGCTGGCCAAATGCATTAAATAATGCAGTAAGTCTTATTGCGACAAAATTATGATATTGACCTTTGTTATTAAAATTGCTAACTGGATCATATCGAAAAGGCACTATGGAATAGTTGTATTTTAAATCCACACTAAGAAACTTATAAATAGGATAGGATACCATTAATGTATAGCAGAGATCCCAATCTTTTCCAGGATTATTGGTAAAAAAAAGATCATCGTCAAGTCCTTGGCTTTTATAACTAGCAGTGAGTAAGCGGCCAAGTGCTACACCTACTGAAAAGACCATTTTATTTTTATCGTGGTATTTTACTAAAAAAGGTAGTTCGAGGTAATTCATTCTGATCGCAAAACCATCGGAATACTTATTGGGGTTGAGATCAGAGTTAGCCCCTCTTTGCGAATACAAAATTTCAAAACTCCCGCTAAATTTTTTGGCAAAAAAAATATCCGATACAAACCCCGCTTGTAAGCCCGGTTTCTTATACCCGCTGAAATCATCACCTTCGATCTGGGAAAATGCCCCTCCAACTACAAATCCGCCCTTAAATACCTGACTGCTCAAGGGCATACAAGCAAAAAGCAAGACAATTAAAATGATTTTCTTCATATATGGGCAAAAATAAGACTTTGTAAATAAGAATAGGGAATCAATGGAAATAATATCCTATTTTTGCGGATATTAGTTGATCAATAGGATATGAAATACAATCTTCAAACCTTAAAAAAATTAGAAAATATCTTTACTGAATCTCAATTTCAGGTGAGGTATGGCAAAGGTTCTTTTACTCGCGGATATTGTATGCTGGATGCAAAGAATATAGTCGTAATCAATAAACTCTATGATACAGATGCGCGTATCAGTTGCCTATTAGAACTGCTTGATGTAGTATCCATAGAAGAAGAAAAATTAGAACCTGAAACAATAAAATTCTACCAGTCGGCCATCAAGTTTAAAAATGAAGAACTCAATAAAGTTGCAGAACCAAAAAATGAGGTAATAGTAGCACCACAACTTACCGATGGCGCCGAAGTATCCTAATGGCTAACCCTAAATAAAGCAATTCACCAAAATCAATACTGAATCATTTCAACTTTCTTATTGAATTACAAAAATTCCTAATGCGCCTAATAGCCTATTTATAGTTGCTGTCCTATCAATGCTTATTCTATAACAGGTAGCTTCACAGCATTAATTCCTAGTAATAATACAGTCCGACAAAAGTACTTAGTAAGATAGCTAATTAAGCACTCCGCATTAATTGTCATAAGATATCATCATATACTCAATTTCACATGGCCACTACAATGTCTAAGAAGCTGTAAGAATATCGAGGATTGCTAGCCACTAAAATATTAAATTCCAGCTGATGGCTTTTACTAGTATCAACTCATTAAATGAAGACATTGACTAGTTATACAAGTTCTACAATATACATAACAACCACAAAGCTTCATTCACATTCAAAGTTCTAGTAATTATAAACCCACCACCAAAAATCTGTTCAATTGTTAGCAATAGGCGCAGTATGAATACTAACATATAATTAGGAGCTAGACGCGAGCAGTTCTCATCGATTATGGTTCAGTCATTGCGCTTCCGAAACTTAGCAAAAACCGATTATGAATATTGCCCACAAAAAAGCTATTTTTGCTAAAAATAAAATAGCTTGCAATTTTCCGATTATGTGGGGCTGGCCTTACGCTCACTAGGTGGCAATATACTCCGTTCACTGCTTACGCTATCGATCATAGCGATAGGGATTATGGCGCTTATAGGCATACTCACAGCGATTGATGGCATACGTGCGAGCATTAGCACCAATTTTGCCTCTTTAGGCGCAGGGAGTTTCGAGATCGAAAAATCAGGTGGTGGTATGGATGGCGATGGCCCTAAAAAACGGGAATTAAAACCGGCATCTCCCATTACTTATGAAGAGGCCAAGCGATTTAAAGAGCAATTGAGTTATCCAGCAATTGTTTCTTTCTCAGTGAATGCTAAAATGTTTGTAACAGCTAAGTATGATCAAAAGAAAACCAACCCAAATTTATTTCTCAATGGTGCGGATGAAAACTATTTAGAGACTGCTGGATTGGAGATTGAATATGGTCGCTATTTTACAGTCAATGAAGCTAATAATATAACCAATGGAATTGTGATAGGCAAATCCATCGCAGAGAAATTATTCAAAAATGGTTTGCAAGCAATTGACAAGATTATAGATGTAGATGGTCAAAAATACAAAGTCATTGGTATTCTCGCATCAAAGGGCAATAGCAGTATTTTTAGTGCGGATAACAATGCGCTAATTTCAATTACCACAGCGCGTTATAAATACCCTGACCCCAAGCAAAGTTTCTCCATTAAAGTAGCAGTGACCGATCCATCAAAAATTGAAAACGCCATATCTGAATCTATGGGTACTATGCGAAATGTGCGCAAACTATCGCTCACTGAACCCGACGATTTTGAGATTGACAAGAGTGATAAACTGAGTGGCATACTAATAGATCAATTGCAATATGTGACCATCGCAGCTACCATCATAGGACTCATTACATTGATTGGTGCAGGCATAGGGCTGATGAATATTATGCTCGTTTCAGTAGCAGAGCGCACAAGAGAAATAGGCATCAGCAAGTCCATAGGTGCTACTAACAAGTCAATACTCTATCAATTTCTCCTAGAAGCAATACTCTTGTGTTTAATCGGTGGATTATTCGGAATATTGCTAGGCATCATTGCTGGCAATGCAGTATCCATAGCGATCAATGGTCCATTCATAATCCCTTGGTTCTGGATAATATGCGGCATACTTTTTTGTGTAATTGTGGGAATTCTAGCAGGCATATTTCCTGCCATCAAAGCAGCTAAGGTTGACCCTATAGAATCATTGAGGTATGAGTAATTGTTAATGAGTATTCACACCATATACCACATAATAAACTCCTGAAAAAAGCAATCCTAAATGCAACATAGATACCTGCACTTTGTACTGGTAATGATTGCTGATTATGCCCAAGGCTCAATTTATTTTTTGCTAAATAATGTAAGCAGTACAATCATACACTAAGACTTACAAACAAAAAAACAACCCAAAAAAACAATTCGCCATGCCACGTGAACAAACCATCAGTAAAACCGCATTTGTAAAATGTATTCAGTGTCCTAAGTCATTGTACTTATATAAAAATCATTACAATCAGCGCGACCCATTAGATGAAGAAACACGACAAAAATTTGAACTGGGCCATCATATAGGGGATATGGCCAAGATGCTCTTTCCTGGAGGCCTCGACCTTACCCCACCCTCCCATTTTCAATTTAAAGCATCCATCAACCATACTCAAAAAGCGATTGCCGATGGCATTAAAATTATGTACGAACCCGCATTCCAATATCATCAATTTATTGGGGCTATGGATATTATGTGTTACACTGAAAATAGCTGGCAAGCTTATGAAGTAAAGAGCAGTAGCAAGGTGGCTGATGTACATATTCAAGATGCAGCTTTTCAATATTTTATCATTACGAATAGCGGCGTGTCACTCACTGATATTTCCATCGTGACCACCGACCAAGATGCCATACTTGCTGGAAAAAATTACCGCGAAATATTTAAGATCAATAGCATAATTCAAGAAGTATTGTCCCTTCAACCATTCATCAAAAACATCAGCAACTTAGCGCTCGATACCTTGGCAAAAAAAGAAATTCCCAATATTCACATGGGAACCCATTGTTATGAACCTTATAAATGTGAATTCACCAATTTTTGTCGCAGGTTAGAATCTTAAATCAAGTAAATAAATATAGAAGAAACCCTAGAGCAGTTCGCTACTTATCAATACAATTATCAGGGCGTTACCCTCGACTGCTTTTCATAAGAAGCAATACCTGCTAATCATACATAGCCTCTTGTATGCTGAATACACTAGTGAGCAATCGAGGGTCGGGCTTCTCCTGGCTTCGTTTCACTCCGGTACCTGCAAGGGATAAGAAGGCAGGAAAAAAAAGAATAAGAAATCCCTTGCAGGTACTAAACCATCCGTATCCCTAACGCAAAAAAACTACTTACAATAATAACTTTACCTTAGCATAAAAGCTATAGAAATTGTAATACTTATAACAATAAAACACCTCCTAATTATTGAATTTATTGAATCACATAACAACCTATATATCAATGATAAGAGGTCAATAATTAGGCTAAATTTTTATTGCTAATAACTCCGTTACTGTATTACATCGTGAGAATATTCGATGCGTATATTTTATCAAAGAGTGGCAACAAATCGATCTCATCTAATATTTTTTCATCTTTGCCTACATCAATGCGCAGCATTTGATAAAATTCCATATCGGCATTCCAACGGCATATTACTCCAAAATCTTTGCATATCAAGGAGTATTCGCCTATACCAGAGGTTCGATTGTAGATATCAGTGGTATAAACCTTGTATATACGCCTAGGCTTAGACCTGAATTGTATATCTACATACCCCAACTTTCGAATGACGTGTTTACCAAGGGTATATTCCTCTTGTGCATCTTTAAACTTAGGCATAAGAACATACAGTAGTGAATCAGTATCCTTGCAGTTAAAGGAAATACAATTGGCATTAGAATAGGTAAATCCGGCTCGCTCGCCTATATATACCATTGTGTCGACATATACCTTAGACGCTCCCATTTGTGTCATATTTTGCCAATATCGAGCCTCATAGATCGCTCCTGGCTTTATATCTTGACACAAAACTATATTTGCATGAAAAAGCAAAATCAATAACAATAGACCATTTCCTATTATTTTATTCATAACTCTGTGTTTTTTTTAATTAAAACTATTCAATCTTGAACACGCAAATATAAGCAATCCAAGAATTTCGTCACTAATTGCACATAGTAGATTGCGCAAAATATCACCGAATTATCCCAATGGGCAATTGCCTAAAATTGCGATCAAATAGTAGCATAATAAAATCAACAAGGACAGCCCTTAAGCGCACTAGAACAGCAAGAATAAATTCAAGTAATAAAACTCGTATAATGATTAGGCCATAAGTACTAAACACTTATTATAGCAGCTAAAGTTAAAATAGTATCTAGTAATTGAATCTCAGATTGAACTGAGCTAGGTCACAGATATGGGCCTACTTTAATTATTACTAAAAAAACTGAAAAAATCACGAATCAATAAGTGTATGTTTCCAACGCTTATGCGACCATATCCAGTTATGCGGCTGTTGAATAATGGCCGATTCTAACATATTGTAATAGCGCTGTGTGATCGCAGTCGTATTCATACTATTAGGCGTCCTGGTCAATTCATCAATCTTGATATGGTATTTTGATTGTGCGATACAATACACCGCTCCAAAAAAAATGGGCATATCATACAACTGCGCATAGTGTGCAGGTCCGTGTAAACTAGCCGTATTTTTACCAAAAAAATGTACCCATATTGCCTTATCAATATTTGAGGGACTTTGATCAGCAATCATAAAATAAATAGTAGGAATATCTTTTCGCTCTTCAAAACATTTTGCAGTATCCTTAATGGAAACAATTTCACAACCCTGGCTTGCCCTGATTTTGACCATATAGTTTTCTATCTTTTTGTTGGCGATTGGCTTGTAAAAAACGACACAAGGATAGGGATACATATGAAAAGGGCATCCCGCAGCACCCCATTCCCAATTCCCAAAATGTGCCGTAGCGAATACTACACTCCTACCCGCTCCTAACAATTCTTTAATGGGCTCCACACCTTCAGCACTATAGTGATTATTAATAGTATTAGAATTCAATCGGCCTACCATAAAGCTCTCCATGATGATCCTGGATAAATGCTTATAATATTCTTTTATTGTATTGTGTAATTCTTTTTTAGACCATTGAGGAAAACATACTTGCAGATTAGACTGTATTACCTTGTATCGATAACGAAAAACCCGATGGAGCAAGAGCGCAATAAACTCAGCAATAACGTAGAGCCAACTGATAGGCAAAAGATCTAAAAACCTTCCTATTAACTGGAATAACACAAAGCTCATAAATATAGGCTAATGCGGATTCTTGCCATAATAATCGGCAGGCTTACTGAGGTCAAAATCATTGGTATTGTTAGATGGAACTGTGCCATAGACTGTCCTTTGCCAATTGGGATCGCTTACCTCACCTCTCAAGTTAGAGTGTATCAATCTGAAATCATTGGTTATAAGATCTTGATTCATAAATACAAAACTCACATTGGTTTGTAATCCATCTATGGCAAAGTACTTCCACACCTCGTGCGGGAATGAACCAGTTTCATTGTGAAAAACATTTTTTTCATTAGGCTCACCATATTTTATTCTTATCCTACCTCTATCCGTTTGAAAGCCTTTTCTTATTTGAGTAGCATAATTTTTTTCGGCATAATCCACATCACTCTTGTAAGCCATAAATCTATCTTGTGGCATGGATCCATCAACACCTACCCAATAGTTAAACAAAAATTTTCTTGCAAGCTCGGCATCTTTTCTGGCATATAAATTTTCGATGTACAATTTCTCATTGGCATCGGCACGCACAGTAAGTGATTGTAAGTAAAACAACACTTCTTCATCCGTCAATTTTTCTACAAATGTGCCTCCATAGTTTACTAGATGTATATTCTCAATAGACTGAGCAGTAAGGCTATTATTGCGATGCAACTTTACAACTTTTTCAGTGATCAACTTATTGCTTTTATCTCTCGCTTCACATACCAATAAATAATTACCCGATTGTAAGCTCTCCAAACTTATCTCAGTCAATAGGACAACTATTGGTTGTGTCTTTGCTTTTTTTGCCCCACGCAAATTATTGATAACATTGGTTTTAGTTTCATCCATAATAGCATAGGTGAGTAATATTTCAGAATTAGGCGCAAGTGAATCTGTATGATAGAGTTCGGTATAAAATTTTACACTGGTAAAATCATTAGGGAAATAGGGAACGAGATAAGGCAATAGCTCATAACCATTTTTTGAAAAGCTGGTTGACTTTTCGGTTTTATTATAAGATTCTAAGAGGAGAATATCAGAAAAATAGGGTAATTTCTGATCAAGTATCGTGACCTCCTTAGTAAACAATTCTTTATTAGCAGGAGCAAGGAGATCCGTAAATTCAATCTCACAAGTATAATTGCCCGGTGGCAGGGCAAATCGTTTTACATCCACTAAGCTGAATATTTCTGTTTCAGTTTTTAAAGGGACACTACTGAGCGAATACTTATCAAAACTTACAATTTTTTGAAAATCCTTAAAGGTAATTAAGACTTCCACAGAGGCATAAAAATTATTGTCCGCAGATTTCTGTACATTGATCTCATTCCCTGGAATATTAATATGGGTTTCCATATAGTAGCCCTGATCGGGATTATAATATTGAATTAGATCTATATAATAATCCAATGCAAAAACTTGTGAGTGGGCTAGAATTAACACAAAAAATAACAGCAATTTCTTCATCTCTAAATTGTTTTTTATACTTTTGCCAAAACTCAAAGGTAATATAATTTTAGCTTATGGAATGTCATGATCATGTAAAGAAGCCATTGCTGGTGGACTCACAATATTTTCCATCTATCCATTATTTCTTATTGCTCATGCAGCACGGGGAAATATACGTGGATGGTCATGAAAATATGGCTAAAGCGAGCTATCGAAATCGCTGTCATATAGCTAGCCCTGATGGCCAGTTAGCACTTACAGTCCCCCTAGAGCATGGGCGACATCAGCGCAGAGCGGTAAAAGATGTAGTGATATTCAATGAGTTAGACTGGCAAAAAAAACACTGGGATACGCTCTGTTCCGCTTATAGGCGATCACCCTATTTTGAATACTACGAAGATAGCCTATATGCCTTGTTTTACAAACCCTATTCCAACCTATTACTACTAAATACCGATATGTTAAATTGGGTAATCGCAAAACTTAAACTTGAAATAAAATATGAGTTTACAACTAGGTACAATGACAATAAAGACGGGTCCTATCATGATTGGCGAGGGAGAATACAACCCAATGAAGGCAAATCGCTCAGCCCAATTGATACGCAACAAGTTCACTACCACCAAGTATTTGAAGATAGACTGGGGTTTTTACCCAATCTGAGTATATTGGATTTGCTATTTGCTTTAGGACCTCGTTCGGTGGATTACTTGAATGATTCTTTAAATAAGCGCGATGATTCATAATGAATGGATGGAGTTAATTATAATCGGCTGTGCCTATTCAACAGTGAGGATGGGATAAGTATGTCTTAGATACCCTAGCAAAATATCTTATTAGTGTAGCTAATGATAAACTGATGTACTATACAAAACTAGGATGGTTATGAATAAAGCTAAAGTGAACAATAACAATTTCTTAAACAAATTATATACAGTTCTCATGAGATTCTATAAAAGGATCAAATGAATTACAAAATTATACCCAATGTTATAGAACAAGACAGATGCTATTGCTTAACAAGAATTTCGCGATAGGGAATGCAGCGGATATCCTTTTAGGAGGCACATTAGAAAGCAGTAAGATCGGGGATATTATATGCAGTTGTAAGGTGTACTACTATCTGCTTATGTAATACTTATGCCTCCTAAAAGATAGTAGCGAAATGCCCGGGCCGTAGGCATCGCCCATAATAATAAAATGCTTGAAATCTAACTTAATAAATAAATGGCCATAACGCTTATCAACGAATGAATCAGCAAAAGAAAGAACATTGAAAGCCCTTTGGATTTCTTAGCTGAAAAGGCCTAAAAAATAAGTGTATTATTAGTCATTTTTTGTTTTTTATAAAATTGGTTTATCTTTGAAAGGATTATTCCCCATTCTGAGGAAGGAAATATTAATCACATCATTTTATGGTTGAAAATCAATTGACAAAAGTCGATTCAGCGGTATTAGAGGAAAAGTGGATCAGCCGAGAATTCGAGGGACTGCTAAGGATTGCCAAGCCTAATCTTAAGCCTGGTGATAATAAGCGGATACGCACAGCCTTTGAGATTGCGAAGGAGGCACACAAAGATATGCGTAGGCGCAGTGGAGAACCTTACATTCTCCATCCCATCGCGGTTGCGAGAATCGCTGTAGAAGAGATAGGACTAGGAGCCACATCAATCATTGCAGCACTACTGCATGATGTGGTGGAAGATACGCCTATAACACTTGAAGATATAGCTAAACAAACGGATCAAGAAACCGCTAAAATCATTGATGGTCTCACTAAGATAGGAACATTTACTGAACACGTGAGTATTCTTTCAGCACAAGCTGAAAATTTAAAAAAAGTATTGCTTACACTCAGTGAAGATATTAGGGTGATATTGATAAAAATAGCTGATAGATTGCACAATCTCAGAACGATGAAATCAATGCCTGAAGCCAAGCAATTTAAAATTTCATCAGAGACATTGTACATCTATGCACCGCTAGCACATAGGCTAGGTCTTTATGCCATAAAATCAGAATTAGAAGACCTGTGTTTAAAATATACCGCTAGAGAATCCTATGGAGAGATTGCTTCTAAATTGTCAGAGACTAAGAAGCAACGCAATAAATACATCTCTGAATTTATAAGACCATTGAGAGCGAAATTAGAAGAGAGAGGACTCACCAATTTTGAGATCTTTGGCCGACCAAAAACAATTTATTCGATATGGAATAAGATTCATAATAAGCAAGTAGCATTTGATGAGATATATGATTTATTTGCCATACGCATTGTTATAGATACGAACTTAGAAGAAGAGAAGGCTGAGTGCTGGAAAGCTTATTCCATCATTACCGATTATTACAAGCCCAATCCCGAGCGTTTGCGCGACTGGATTAGCACCCCAAAATCTAATGGCTATGAATCCTTACACCTCACAGTAATGGGTCCTAAAGGAAAGTGGGTTGAAGTACAAATACGCACTAAGCGAATGGATGAGATTGCCGAGAAAGGATATGCAGCACACTGGAAATACAAGAACGGTGGTGATGCTCAGAATGCGCTTGACGAATGGATCGCTAAGGTGAGAGATTTCCTATCCTCTCCATCGACTAACGCGATCGACTTTATGACAGACTTTAAGCATAACCTATATGAAACGGAGCTTTATTGTTTTACTCCAAAAGGTGATTTGCGCACATTACCAGCAGGTGCTACTGTATTAGATTTTGCATTCGATATACATACAGGATTAGGTTGTAGTTGTATAGGTGCTAAGATCAATGGAAAGCTGTATCCTATATCGCATAAGTTGCACAATGGTGATCAAATAGAAGTACTTACTTCGAAGAAACAAAAACCAAATGAAGACTGGTTAAATTTTGCAATCACCTCTAAGGCGAGAACCAAGATAAAGTCGATGCTTAAGGAGGAAAAACGCATCATTGCCGAGGAAGGAAAAGAGATATTGACCCGCAAGCTGAGGGCATTAAAACAAGATTATTCTAAGTCCCTTATCGAAGAGTTAGCGAGCCATTATAGAGTTCAGGATTCAATGACATTCTTGTACAATGTAGCCACCAAACAGTTCGATCTCAATGAGCTCAAAAATCTCAATATACAAGGCGGTCATTTAATATTGCCACTGCCCTCAACAGAAAAAAAATTATTGGGCAAGACAGAGGAGAGCAATCGCGCGCCGTTAGATACACAAGAATCCAAAGCAAATGATCTATTCATTTTTAATGGCGTTGCTGATAAAGTTGATTATTCCATCGCAACTTGTTGTCAGCCAGTGGCTGGTGACAATGTGTTTGGGTTCCTAACTATCAATCAAGGCATTAAGATTCATAGAATGAATTGCCCTAATGCTCCTGACTTGTTTAAAAAATACAGCTACCGTATAGTCAATATCAAATGGGGAACTAAAAACGCGGTATCCTTTCTCACGCGGTTAAAGATAACGGGTATTGATGATGTAGGACTTATACAAAGGCTTACAGCGGTAATCTCCGAGAAGTTAAAGATCAATATGCGATCCATTGCTTTTGATACGACTGATGGCGTATTTGAGGGTGATATTACGATATATGTAAAAGATGTGGAACAGCTTGATGACTTGATACAACATGTTAAGCAAATTGAAGGTGTTTATGATGTAAAACGTTCAGAATTGTAATCAATAAATGCTCGTAAACATCCTATACAAGTAACTTGTTCAATCTTGTTATCCATTATGCCACTATTAACTGGACAAGATTCTATTATGCATAATTATGCATCTAGGATAGGTAAGGTACTTTAATATATTTTGAAGGTCATTACAACAGGGATTTTATGGCGATGCCTTACAGGCCCGGGCTGCTACAGGCTGCACTACGTTCCGGTCTTATTCACTAACTCCATTTATATTTATCGATAGATAAACTACAATTTATAAAGACAGGTATTATCAAAAACTTCAGTGAATGGAGTTAGTGAATAAGACTAAACCATTCCGCATCCCTATCGCGAATACAATCTGAAAAAGCAATAGCTATGAGATGACATTTTATTATTATGCTGCAAGCTTTTTACTGAAACCCATCAAATTGTGTGAATATCCTATGCACTTACAACGGCTAGAACTTATTACAATAAAAGATTTCAGGGTTATTTAGCAAGCCTTACATAACCCAAGTACTCCTAGTTATCTAGCACATAAGTATTGGGCGTCATTAGAAAAGAATAAACCATTCCGCATCCCTATCGCAAATACAACAAGACAGTTAAACCAATAAGCTTGCGATACGGCACTAATAATGTAGTAATACCATTTGTCATAGAGGGAATAATATAAGGACTAATAGGAATGAACATTATAAATGATGAATAAGTGCGAGCCAAATTGCAATAGACTATAGCTAATAATACAAAGAAAAAACAGACATTAGTTTATTGTAAAAAATACTAGAGTGTTAGGACTGATAGAAGCGCATTAACGCATTTTTCGATCGATACAATTTAGAAGCCATATTTTGGAGGATACAATATTGTTTTTTTCAACTTTACTTCTGAGCAATTTTAATTTTGCATTCTCTCCATTAGGAATTAACACAAGACTATTGAGGAATTTGATAAAGAAGAAATAGATTTGTTTTTGACTTTCATTGAGACCTTTATTGCGCGACAAAAATTTCTTAAATGATTCTAACAAACTTATTAATGGAGGATATTCTCTTTTCTCATAATAAATGCGCAAAAGCAAGGCTTTATACCTAATTTGATAAAAGGCATCTTGTTCATCAATTTTCAATATATACGTGTGTGCCAAATCAAAATTTGATTTTTGAAACTCTAAAAAAGACAGATTATAATAATAAGTACTGCTCCATTGATTGATCACATATTTATTGTAATCAATAATAAATTTCTCAGCCCATTCTATTTCATTAATCGTAACAGCAACAGTAACAATGTTAGTAAAAAGCCAAGCAGACAGTTCACCCTTAGTAAGTAATACATTGGCTTCAATTACAGCTTTATATAAGTTAAAAAGTTCCACTCTAAAAGATTGGTCTCCCTCGTTAATTTTCAAGGCACAATAATTAGAAGCAGAACTCAACAAATCAATCCGTTTGTCTTCTGTAAAGTCAGATGAGTGATTAATTAACAGGTCCTTTAAATCATAGTAATGCTGTATTTCATTAGGTTCAATTACTGACTTTAATACGACGCAGTACATATTGATATACTTCTCCTTTCTGTAATCGTATCGCTCTACAATATCAAAAATCTCTGATAATAATTCTGGATGCATTTTATCATCTCTCCAAATATTACGAGTAAACATCTCATAGGCCATACGCAGCTTAGTTTGGATGTAGTATCTATCTAGCTTTTCGGAAGTGCTTTTAATCAGCTCATCGTATTTTTTAGTCTCTTCATTGTTAGAATAATTATTTTTAATTAGGAATATTTGATACAAATATTGGATAAAATTGTGGTCGATGTTTAAATCCGTGGCGAGAAATCTTTCTAAGTTATGTGAGACAGCTTCATATTCTGAAACACTATGCCATTCCCCGTATTTTGATAATAAAGTTGTCATGTAATTGACCTCATCATTGAGATTAGATTCCACGACTATAAAATCCTCGATAAGCTTGACAGCTCTTTCATTTAGGTGCTTGTATTTCCTTGGATTGTACCCACTATTTTTATACACGTATTTATAGGCTTGCTGGATGGCATCGAATTCGCTTAGATCAGCATCTTTTTTCTGGATATAAAATTCAATAAGCTTGCTCACTTCAGCTTTAGAA
Source organism: uncultured Chitinophagales bacterium (assembly GCA_964480615.1). Classification (GTDB taxonomy): domain Bacteria; phylum Bacteroidota; class Bacteroidia; order Chitinophagales; family UBA2359; genus CAYZQX01. The sequence continues at coordinate 18,089 of CAYZQX010000009.1, forward strand.
TTAAAGTAGGTAGAAGTAGCGAATGACTCCAACCGTTTTATTTGTTCAGAATCAAATAGCTTTAGTATGACAGAAATGGATTTATTTCTCAAAATCTAGGACTTTAACTATTTTCATAATAAAGGTATGCAAATTTTCGCAATTATAAAACCAGAAGTAGAATATTTATTCTACTTCAAAAACACATTGATAAATTCAGGATTAACTATTATATAAAAGATAATTATATTTCTTTGATTTTCATCACATTAGAAAATAATATACTCTTAAGTACAACTCAAAAAATTTAAAAATATTGAACAACTATTATTGTGTTTTTATTTATACTTCTATTTTTGTATTTACATTTTTACTAAAAACGCGTTATTGCCAAAATTTTTTATCAACCCATCGGTAAAATATTTTTGGACGACCTTTCGTAAAACAGAAAAAATGGATGTAAAAAATGGCCTGCTCTAAGAATACTCCCTTCTTGAAATAGTCTATCTCTTAAAAAAGCAGGTAAAAAACATTAGGACTAACCTATCTTCTTGGTAATGGATCTTAGCAGCCAGCCCCTATAGGTTACAATATTGTCTTTTTCAACTATTGCCCTGAGTGTTCTAATTCTTATATTGTCGCCATCAGGTATCACTACTAGACTATTCAGGTATTTTAAAAAATGAAAGTAAATATTCTTTTGCGCCTCATTGAGTATTTTATTGCGAATAATTAACTTTTTAAATGATTCAATCAAACTAATTAATGGCGGGAATTCCTTTTTTTCATAATAGATTTTCAGCAATAAAGTTTTTGCCCTCAACTGATAAAAAAAATCTTGCTCATCCATTTTTATCAATAGTTTGTGAGCTAATTCAAAATTTGATTTTTCAAACTCAATAAATGCAAGATTGTAGTAATAAGTATTGTTCCACTGATCGATAACATATTTATTGTACTCTTGAATAAAATTTTCTGCCCAATCTAATTTAAAAAGTTTTTGGGCCGATACAACTATATTGGTAAACAACCAGGAAGACAACTCTCCTCTATATAACAGAACATTTTGCGCAATGGCATCTACATAAAGGTTATATAACTCTTCATTAAAAGAATGATTTCCTGTATTAATTTTAAACGTGCAGTAATTGGTTGCGGTCGTCAACAAATCGCTTCTTTCATCTTGTGTAAATTCAGATGAATTGTATAACAGTAAATGTTTCAATTCATAATAATGCTGTACAACATCAGGTTCCAATGATGACTTTAAAAAGAGATAGTACATATTAATATACTTTTCCCTCCTATAATCATTCTTATCTACTATATCTATTAATTCATTTAGTAACTTAGTACTAGTGTTACTATGTTTCCATTCTCTTCTTGATAATACCTCATAAGCAATTCTTAATTTGGTTTGTATATAATACATATCAAGCTTATCAGATGTATTCTTTAATAATTCATCGTATTTTTTAATTTCACCATTATGGGAATACTTATTTTTAATTAAAAACACTTGATTCAGTTGTTGAACATAATTATGATCAATATTCATTTCCTTAGCAAGAAACTTCTCTAAACTATGGGAGACTGCTTGGTACTCAGCTACGCTGTGCCACTCACCGTACTTTGATAACAATACCGTCATACAATTCACTTCATCCTTCAAATTGGATTCTACGATAATGAACTCTTCAACTATTTTTAAGGTTCGCTTATTGAGGGAATTGTATTTCTTGGGATTGAATTCACTGCTGTTATAAACATAATAATAGGCCTGCTGAATAAATTCTAACTCATCGAGATTTGTATCTCTATTTAATATATGAAATTCAAGGAGCTTGCTTATTTCTACACTAGTATTAAAATAAGGAGAAATAACAAATGAGGCTAATCGCTTAACCTGCTCAGAATTAAATAGCTTTAGAATTGCAACTATGGATTTACTTCTCAAATTTTAAGACTTTTACTACTCCTCTATAAAGGTATAAATATTTTCATATATTCTAGTCTAAAACAGATATTTATTCCACAAGTTTTTCCGTTCTCAAATAAATCTATTAAAAATAAGAATGGCCCAAATAGTATTTAATTGATATTCAATATATTACAATTAAAATAAACTTACTGCACCCCTAAAAACGCAAAAAACTGAATTATAATTATTGCAGCTAAATTTTGCACATTTAATGCAAGAATCAAATTCACAACCAACCTAAATACATTCTAAACTGCCTGGCCACTGGATTCAAGGATATCATTAAGTAAAATACCAACACAAGTTTTTTTCAACCCAGTAATTCTTAAAGCCTATAATACAACCATCGAGCAATTTTCAGCCAGCAAATTTTAACTAAACTTTATAAAATCAACTCCTGCATTGTTTATAATATTGTATTTGCGATAAGGATGCGGAGTGGTTTAGTCTTGGCTGATGACTCTCTTTACCAACATGTTTGATAAATGAGTATGTCATTGTTCTTGATTGTAATATTGATGGATATAAAGAAGGAAGACACTAGACAAGACCGAAAACAAATCGAGCTTTCGAAGAATCTTGCGGTCATAGAAAAAAAATAAATGCCAGAAAGTGTAGCCAGTAGCATCCTGGGCCACAGGCATCGCCATCATTGCTGATCTTAATATGATGAGCAAAACGAATACAATCGCAATTATCTTTTAAAACAAATTGTAGGTCCATTAGAACTAGCTCATCTTTTGATCAATATGCCCTAGAAGCCAAACTTTAGAACTCACATCTTTATCATTATCAACCTTATCCTTTAATATTCTCAATTTTACATTATCCCCATCAGGTATTAATACAAGTTCATTGAGGTAATCTATAAAACTGAAATAGACTTTCTTATGAGACTCATTAAAAATTTTATTCTGTAACAAGAACTTTCTAAATGACTCCAGCGAACTAACTATTATCGAATATTCCTTCTTTTCATAGAGCAAATGTAGGAGCAAACTTTTAGATCTAAATAAAAAAAAATCATCCTGATCATCAACCTTTAAAATGAGTTGGTAAGCTGAGTCTATATTAGATTTTAAAAATTCCAGATAAGCTAAGTTATAGTAATATGTATTACTCCATTGATTAACAACATATTTATTGTAATCATTAATAAATTTTTCAGCCCACTCAAATTCCATAAGTGTGCCTGCAACTGTAACAATATTGGAAAATAGCCAAGCTGATATTTCGCCATTAACTAATAAAGCATTTGCATCAACTACTGCCTTGTACAAATCGAACAACTCCCTTCTAAAAGATTGATTTCCCGCATTAATCTTCAAAGCGCAATAATTTGAAGCTGCGCCAAATAGATCAAACCGATTATCACCTATCAAATTTGAAGAATTATTAACCAACAAGTCTTTCAAATCATAATAGTGCTGCAACTGATCAGGATCGAGTATGGATTGTAATACGACATAGTACATATTAATATATTTTTCCTTCCGATAGTCATACTTTTCCACAATAGCAACAATATCGGATAATAGACTTGGCGTAATTTTACTATCGCGCCATATATTTCGTTTATATATTTCATATGCAATTCTGAGCTTAGTTTGCATATAATATTTATCTAATTTATCAGAGGTGCTATTAATAAGTTCATCATATTTTTTAGTTTCTTCATTATTAGAATAGGTATTCTTAATTAGAAATATTTGATACAAATATTGGATAAAATTATGGTCAATACTCATTTCAGAAAATAAAAACTTCTCTAGATTTTCAGAAACTGCTTCATACTCAGAAACAATATTCCACTCACCATACTTCGTCAATAATGTAGCCATATAACTGACATTATTATTGAGATTAGCTTCTACAATAATAAAATCTTCAATTGTTTTTATTGCGCATTCCTTAAGATGAAAATACCAAGATTCATTATACTCTGTGCCATTGCTTACATAGTCAAAAGCTTGTTGTATTGTGTCTGACTTACTGAGATTAGCATGAAGTGTTTTAATATGATATTCAATAAATTTGCAAACATCTTCCTTATAATTAAAATATGGAGAAACAAAAAACAACTCCAATCTCTTGAGTTGCTCAATATCAAATAACCGAAGTATTACAGTAATGGATGCGTTTCTCACTATATCTTGATTTAGGAATAATAGGCTAAAGATAGAAAAATATTTAAGATTCATACAATAGAATTAGCAAAAAAAACAAAGTGATTTTTATTACTAATTCTGGCAAAAAAAGATCAACCGCCATAATTTGAAGATAGCAAATTGATATTCAGGACATTATATGAATTGCTAAATTTAAAAATAAACATACTAATCGATTGAGACAACATTCAAAACTTACAACAACAATAAAATAATGGCTTAACAGAAATATTACAAATTAAAATCATAAAAAAAAGTCTAATTAGTAAACCAAGAAACATAAGCTAACCCTTTATTTGCTGCGAAGCTTGTCATTAAGAATTATGAAAATTCCTACTTACTATACATAGAATAATTTGAAAGAAAATATTACTACATATTGCAGCTGTTGTTCCAAGAATAAACGGCATCCATACATTCTCTTAGCTCAATTTATTATCAATACACTTTAATAGCCATATTTTAAAAGCGACGATATTGTCCTTTTCTATGATATTTTTGAGGGAGATAATTCTTTTATTGTCACCATTAGGAATCATAACCATATTATTAAGATATTTAATAAAATTAAGATAAATTTTCTTTTGAGTATCATTGATCACGGTATTGCGTATCAACAATTTCCTAAAAGATTCAAGCAGACTTATTAATTGTTGCAACTGCATTTTTTCATAATATATCTTAAGTAACAAAGACTTCGACCTCAACAGGTAAAAGACATCTTGTTCATCAATTAACAATAATAATTCATGTGCTTGGTCAAAATCAGATTTTTCAAATCCAATAAGTGCAAGATTATAGTAATAGGTATTACTCCACTGTCTGAATACATATTTATTATAACTTTGTACAAAGTTCTCTGCCCACTCTAATTTATTAAGCCTTAATGCTAACACAACTAAATTAGTAAATGTCCAAGAGGTAATTTCACCTTTAAATAACAAAATATTAGCAGATATTGCAGCATCATATAAATTAAATAGTTCTACATTAAATTCCGTATAACCATTATTAATTTTCTGTGAACAATAATTTGTCGTAGAGATTAATAAATCATTGCGTTCATTTTCAGTAAAATCATGCGTATGATTTAAAAGTAAATCCTTAAGTTCATTGTAATTCTGTACTACTTCTGGCTCCATCACTGATTTCAGTATAAGATAATACATGTTAATATACTTCTCCTTTCTATAATTATAATTTTCAACCACATCAAGGACTTCATTAACTAAATTGGGACTATCCTTTTTATGTTTCCATTTGCTTCTTGACAAGATTTCATAAGAAATTCGTAACTTTGTTTGCAAATAGTATATATCTAACTTATCTGAAGTATTTTGCAACAAATCATCGTACTTTTTAGTTTCATCGCTATGTGAATAAATATTTTTTATCAAAAATATTTGGTATAAATTTTGAATATAATTGTGATCTACATTTATATCCTTAGCAAGAAATTTTTCTAAATTTTCCGAAACAACTTCATATTCAGAAATACTATGACATTCGCCATATTTGGACAACAAGATAGCCAAACAATTGGCTTCATCCTTCAAATTAGTTTCGACAACAATAAAATCCTCAATAACTTTTAATGCACGCTCTTTAAGAGAATTATATTTATTGTGTCTAAATTCCAAATTTTTAAACACATAACTATATGATTGCTGTATAAGCTCAAATTCGCTGAGATTAGCCTCTTTATTTATAATATGAAATTGAATAAATTTGCTTACATCATCCCTACTATTGAAATAAGGAGATGTTGTAAATAATTCTAACCGCTTCATTTGATCAGAATCAAATATCTTTAGTATAATAGGGATGGACTTATTCCTCAATTTTTTAAGACTTTAACTATTTGTTAAATAAAGATAGGACATTAATTTCGAATTGTTAATGCTAAAGTAGAATATTTATTCTATTATTTTCCCTAAGTTGCCATGTCGCAACATAATAAACGATTAAATATTTGCGCAAGGCATTGATTCCCAAATAATTAATTCAAACCTTTTTGGCAATAAATTCTTTCAACAATTTTTCATTTAATCCGCATTTTGGTTTCAGTACCTAGTTTTAGGCAAGCAAAATAGTAAATAATTATTGAAATTCTAAAGACTTACGGCTACTAAATTGATTGGCTCTAGCATATCCTATAACCGCAAATCAACAGTTTCTATTCATAGCCCATAATTCTAAAACCTGACACTTATTACTAATTGTTCCAAATTCCCCAATCAGCTAACTAATCAAGCCGAGCAAAAACAAAACTGTTTTGTTAAGCTTGGCTAACGCATTTTTTTATCAATACATTTTATTAGCCAGCTTCTAAATGGTACGACATGGTCATTTTCAACTTTAGCTCTGAGTGCATAAATCTTATTGCTATCTCCATTTGGAATTAATACGATGCTATTTAGATATTTCACGAAATTCGTATAAATCATTTTTTGAGAATCATTAAGTACCTTATTGCGTATCAATAACTTCCTAAAAGATTCTAATAAGCTTATCAATGGTGGCAATTCCTTTTTCTCATAATAGATTTTCAATAACAAACATTTCGATCTCAACATGTAAAACACATCAAGATCATCAACCATTAATAGATACTTATGTGCCAACTCAATATTTGACTTCTCAAATTCTATAAAGGCAAGGTTATAATAGTAGGAATTATTCCATTGGCAAATTACATACTTATTATGTGAGTGTACGAAATTTTCCGCCCATTCAATCTTATTTAGTTTTACTGCAATAATCACAATATTCGTAAATAGCCATCCTGAAAACTCACTTCTATACAATAATATATTAGTGCCAATTGTGTGCTCAAACAAATTAAATATTTCTTCATTATAAGAGTCATCCCCATTATTAATTTTATGGATGCAGTAATTAGTTGCTACTGTCAATAAATCACCGCGTTCACCTTCTGTAAAATCAGATGCCTGATTTAAGAGCAAATTTTTTAACTCATAATAATGTTGTAATACATCAGGTTCTATGGTTGATTTTAAAAAAAGATAGTACATATTAATAAACTTATCTTTCCTATAATCATTTTTATCGACGATAGCAATAATTTCATTTAATAATTTAATATATGTTTTGCTATGTTTCCATTCATCTCTTCTATATACCTCGTAGGCTATCCTCAGCTTAGCTTGTATATAATATATATCCAGCTTATCAGATGTGTTTTGTAGTAATTCATCGTATTTTTTTGTTTCGTCGTTATGAGAATAATTATTTTTGACTAAATATATTTGATACAGATTTTGAATAAAATTATGATCTACATTTTTTTCCTGACCAAGGAATTTCTCTAAATTTTGAGAGACGACTTCATATTCAGTTGTACTGCGCCACTCACCATACTTAACCAATAATGTAGTCAAGCAATTAACCTCATCTTTCAAATTAGCTTCTACAATTATAAAATCTTCAATAACCTTTATTGCTCGCTCTTTGAGGTGATTTAACTTCTTTTGTTTGAATTCTAGATTTTCATAAACATAATTATAAGACTGTTGATTGAGTTCTAATTCATTGAGACTTGTATCTCTCTTTAAAATATGAAATTCAATAAATTTGCTTACTTCCACTTTACTATTAAAATATGGAGAAATGGCAAATGACTCTAATCGCTTGATCTGATCAGCATCAAATAACTTTAGTATTACAGAAATGGATTTAATTCTCAAATTTTAAGACTTTTACTATTTATACAATAAAGGTAATAATTTCCTCCAAAACTCATAAACAAAAGTAGAATATTTATTCTAAAAATTTTAATGAGGCGCATAACTATTAGGCTAACCTCCTAGAATACACCTTTAATACATTGAATATCAATCATTTGGCGAATTCTGTTTTCTTTTCAGCTAACTTCAAATTATTAAATTTATTTATATATTATATTAAGATTTCATTTATAATTACCCTATCCTCAAATAAGATACGAATGACATCACTGAGATTATTCTGAAAATTTAATAGCAATCAATTTTACTCCTACATCAGAATTGTTAATTTTCTTAGTGTAAGTAGGGCTTGCTAAATAACTCATAAGTATGCGATTTTGGCGATGCCTGCGGCCCAGGCTCTTCGCTTATACTCCTCGCTCCTGCGTCGCTGTGGGGTAACCGCTTCGATCCTTATCGCAAATACAACTTGAAGTAGCAAGATATAAGAGATCACAT
>CAYZQX010000010.1:0-25835 GCA_964480615.1 uncultured Chitinophagales bacterium
ATAGGTATTCTCCACAAATTTGGCCAGTTACCCACCTTTTTTTATAAAGAGCCAAAAAGATTAACGATTTAGGATTTACGATCCTGATATTTATGGCTGTAACTACATAAAGTCCAGTGTCCAGTGTCTTGTGTCCAGAGTCTAGTTAATGTGTTGAAATAATAAATTAGGCTTAACACTGTACTTTATTTTAGAGGATATCCATACATAATCTAGTAATCATCGCAATAATAATAACAAGAATCAACAGACATGCATTAGTAGTAAATAAAACACATAAAGTAAAATGCCACGAAAATACAATATTGCATAACTACAAAACAATAGTATTTTTGCGCAATAAAAATAAAAACCTATGAATCATAGGATAACGATATTCCTATATTTGCTCTTGACCCTCAGTCTTTTGAGTTCCTGTGCGTATGATACAAAGCCTATTCACGTGAACGTAGGGGATTTAGTTCAATTGGAATTGCCAGCATACTTCAAAGCCGAAGAAGCGCTTGCTAAGGACGCTATCTTGCAATATGGCAATAAGTTTAGAAACATATACTGTGTAGGCTTTAAGGATGAGAAAGTTGCATACAGCGATTTATCAAGTTATGCGGATCATCATAGATTGTTAACCGAGGGTGCTATAAGAGACTGTTATACACTTGATGAATCAGTTCTCACAATCAATGGTCACAAGGGACTCTATTACGCTTTCTCGGGTATTGTAGGTAATAATACTCTATTTCAAAGGATCAGTTACCATCAATTAAATATTGAAACTGATAAGTACTATTACCATTTCACAATATGGCATTGGTCGGATACCGATACGAAGTACAAAGAAACCATCATGCAAATATTTAACTCTATTAAAGCATTATAAGGTGAAAACCATATTACTACTTTGTCTTTCTAATATGTTTATGGTCTATGCATGGTATGGCCATTTAAAAGACATGGATCAAACCCTATGGAAAGTCATATTGACTTCTTGGTTCATCGCCTTGTTTGAATATATGTTTATGATACCAGCAAATAGGATAGGAATTACCCAATTTAATGTATTTCAATTAAAAATGATACAAGAAGTTATTCATTTAACTATCTTCACTTTATTCGCTATTTATTTCTTAAAAGAAAAATTTAGTTGGAATTATTTAATAGGCTTTGGCTTGTTGTTATTTGCTTGCTATTTCATCTTTCGCAAACCCATCTATTAATCAGTTATGGAATACTTTCCAGTTAGCTCTTCAAAAATAACAAAGATTGGCTATGATAAAAGAAAAGAACTTTTAGAAGTTTACCTTAAAGATGGAAACATCTATGTTTTTAGTCAAGTGCCTCATCTATTTTACATTGAGCTGATGACCTCCCCATCCATAGGGAAATATTTTTACGAAAATATTGTTGATTCATTTCCATTTAAAACATATCGTCAAGAGCAGGAACCAGAAAAAGACGAACAAGAACTGCATTAATGGAAATAGTTATTTCTTGCTATACACCTCTTTTCCTTTAGCAAGGAGTGTTTCTGCGCTTTGCGAACCTATCAATTTTTCTTCTTTGCCATTTTTATCAATAAAAACAAGCGTAGGCAACTTGCTCACATCATGTTTTCCTTTTACCTTTTTGCCTTCTTTGGTATCGACATCTATTTGATAGCAAACAAAATTTTCCATAAAATAATTGCCTAAAAAATAATCCCTAAATACTGATTCTTCCATAATCTGGCAGGGCATGCACCAAGAGGCCGTAAAGTCAATAAAGATTGGCTTTTTTTGTTTTTTAGCCATTTTCTTTATCTTTTTATATTTTCCCTTGATGAAGTGAATACCCTGTTCATTGAGGCTATTTTCATCTTGCGCTTGAAGCCCGCTAGGAGACCAACAAAACAATAAAAAAACCAGGAATAGCGCAATAAATTTGCTTAGAAAAATATCAATTCGCATGCTGAAGTGCTTTCTTACCTAAATCGATTAATTGATTGGTGTATATGGCTCCTTCTCCACGCATTACCACTTTTCCATCTCCATTGATGTATAAAAAGCTGGGAACTGATCGAACATTGTTTTTATCAGCAAGCATACTACCATCACCTTTCATCGCATCATAATGCACATTAATAAAATTTGTGTTGTAAAAACTACCAACTTCAGAATCGTTGAATACATTTTTATCAAGCCATTTACAAGGGGCACACCAACTGGTATAAAGATCGACAAATATTAACTTATTTTCGGTCTTAGCTTGCTTCAGCACCTCACTATAAGCCTCAGAGCTAAAGTCAATACCCTTACCTCCAGGGCGGCTGGCACTCAAAACCACAATTACTAATAATCCAAATAAAACACCAAATATTTTTGACATATTCATTAAAAAAATTTTACAAATAAACGAAAGAAATAATAAACCGAAATAAGTTAACGAACTTATATAATAAAAAGTATTAGAAAGGATAACCAATACCTATATTGGTCCGCATATTATTCCTGATCCAGTTGAGACTGTAATTATCACTATTGATAAATGTGAAATAGTTTCCCTTGGCATCCTGATAAGGGGTACGTATAGGAATGCCAAGATCAATGCGAAAAACGAAATAACTAAAGTCCACCCTAAGACCCAATCCACCACCTATCCCAAATTCTTTCCAAAAACGATTCAATTTAAAATCCGAACCCTCAAGATTATTTTCTTTAATTGTCCAAATATTACCAGCATCCACGAATAAAGCACCTTTCAAATAGCTAAACATAGGAAAGCGCAACTCCGAATTCAGGAGTATTTTAATATCCCCTGTACGATCCCAGCTATCGACCTCTGAATCACTTGTATAAGAACCAGGACCTATCCCTCTAATCTTGAATGCCCTAATATCATTCGTTCCCCCAGCAAAAAATTGCTTGGCAAATGGTAGTACGTTGGCATTTCCATAAGGAACTCCCAATCCACAATATATACGGTTTACTAATATATGTCTAGTCGATAAATTATAATAGTATCGGTAATCTATATCCCCTTTGGCATATTGGCTATATTTAATGCCAAATAATGAAAACTGCTTATTGGGTTCTACAATGCCATCTATCAGGTTGACAATATTAGAAGAAAATTCGACCGAAGATTTAAAATACCTAAAATACTTTTTCTTGGTAAATGCTTGATTGGAATGTATAAAAGTATAACTAAATCCACTGAAAAACACCTCTTCAAAACTCTTTTTCAACCTGGCATTTTCAGCTAATATGGCATTAAAATCAGCTGTAGTATTTACGACATTGAATAAGGTGATGAACATCGAAGGTAAGTGCCTATTGCCTCTTCCATTTTTCCACTCATAGCCAAATGAAAGTTCACTTGAATTGACCGTATAACTATCGATTCGCTTAATAAAATTAGTACCTAGTCCAACCTCAGTAACAGGCCTATTAAATCGCTTAGGGAGTTTAATATTTTTCATAGGAAATAAATAGGGGAATCGAATACTTACTTTTGCATTGGCATCCACTGTATTTATTAATGAAGTAGTATCTGAAAGATTAAACTCTGTTCCAAAAAAAGCATTAGTAGTTAAGAGCTCTGCATTGCGAAACAAGTTTTTATTTCGATATCCTGCTGTCAATGCGGTACCTAAATAGTTTGTTGACAATGAACTATTTATCTTATTATTAGCTTCAAGTTCATAGGTAAAACCCATTCGTGGGGAAGGGGTGAGATGTATTCTGCAATCGAGCAAGTGATTACCTACTTTCTCATATTTAATATTTACAAATTTAAAAACGCCTAACTCTAGAAACTGTTTTATGGTAATCTCATAATCAGAAATACTATACATTTTACCTGATTCAATCTTAAGTTGATTGATAAGTGAACTAGGTTTAAAGTTCGATGTATGGGCCACAACGAAAACTTTATTTCCGGTATTAATAGTATCTACATTTTTATTGGTTAATTGACCTGGCGAATAGTCAGGCATTATGAAAATATTTCTAATATAATATTTTTCTAGATTGGTGCTGTCTTTAACATCTATCTTTGCATATATATCTACAATATGCTTCTGTGAAAAGGAATCTACTTCAAAGCTAAAAATATCGGGATTATAATCATAGAATCCATTGCTTTTAAACACGCGCGTCAGGCGATCTTTTTCCAATTTTAATTTGGCTGCATCAAATCCTTTATACTTTTTTAAGTAGGAATCATTTTCCTGTTCTTTGACTATTAGGCCCAATGGGTTATTAGCTGGAGGTAAAATTATATTGCGGATAAAATAGCGTTTGTCTAAATTAATTTTGTAATTCACAATTGTCATACGTGGCTTGCGCCATGCTTTTTTCTCCTCAAAGTCCAATTCAGTAATAAAAAACCCTTTGTCAAACAATCGGTTTCTCAAGCTTTGCAAATTTTCAGTCAGTTTTTCTTGTTCTATATATACAGGTTTCTCCCCTAACCTCTTACCTAGCCATATCAAGAACCCTTTTCGATTGGGATTTGCTTCTGTCTTGGCTTTGTAACGATAGTATAAGGACAGCCGCAATGGAAAAAGATTGAGCATTCGCCTATTGGGCTTGGGATAGCTTGCCAATAATAATTCAGATTCTAAATCTTTTTTCTTCGAGATCTTATAGTCCGAACTCAATTCTATATTAATTTTTTTTAGCAATTGCTTATCATTCGGAATATACTTGTGAACAGTACATCCGCTGAAAATTACTAGGCAAATAGCTAAGTAACCAATTATATAATTAATTTTGAGGCTCAAATCAATGCTAACTAAAAATACAATAAAATGGCTGCACTCCTTGCAGCAATTAAAATTTCGGCAAAAATACGGTTTATTTTTAGCTGAAGGCGATAAAATAGTCAATGAGTTAATTAACTCAAAATTTGCCATTCACAGCTTATATGCCACCGATCCCTATATACTTAAGACTAAAAACAATGCCCTACCCCAAGTTGAGGTTATTACCGAGGCTGAGCTCAAGCACATAAGCACCTTAACAACGCCTAATAAAGCCCTTGGAGTTTTTAATATCCCTAATTACACAATCCCTCCATTAGCATCCTCTAATTACTACCTCGCACTGGATGGCATTCGCGATCCAGGTAATATGGGAACCATCATCAGAACTGCCGCTTGGTTTGGCATTGATACCCTATTTCTCAGCGAGGACTGTGTCGATGTATATAATCCCAAGGTGGTACAAAGTACGATGGGTTCTATCGCGCACGTGGCTATGATTCCTACTAACATAGAAAGTTTAATCGATCAATTCCATGGGCCGATTTATTCCACTTCCTTACAAGGCGAAGACCTTAATGAAATCATCATGCAGCCTGGCATCATCATCATGGGCAACGAAGCCAATGGGGTAAAAAAAGAAATAATGAACAAGTGCAATAAGTTAATTAAGATACCAGGATTTGGTAAAGCAGAATCATTGAATGTGGCTGTGGCAACCGGAATAATATGTCATAAAATAAAGTGCCTAATAAAATAATTTCGATTATTATTAAAACAATACGGAGCATAAAAACAACAGAATTGATTTCTCAATTTCTATTTTGGGCTTGACTAATAATGCAACATTAAAAGACTATGAGTATTTTAGAGATTCAAAGTGCAATAGACAAACACAAAAATTACTGCGTTTCAGTATAAAGGCTTGCATCATAATAATAAAATGCCTTCTCCTACCTATTGTTTTTATAAGTCGTATTCGCGATAGGGATAGACGTGAGAAACCAAGCGATAGCGCAGGTTCTTGTTACCATTAGAAAAATAACAAATTCGCAAGTAAGCCCACAGCGAGGCACAAATCGAGCGATAGCGAAGATTCTTGCTTGCCATTGAAAATAAACTATTCAGCAAGTAACGAGGACTTGTAGATGAAACCAAGCGTAGGCGAAGGTTCTTGCTACCTTTAAAAATCAAATAATTGCAAGCAATCAAACTACCGTTATGATATAGTGAAGCAAAGCGGAACGATAAAAAAATGCGGTGCAGATTCTGGCTCGCCAAAAGCAATCTATAAGCCAGAAATAGCCCGGGCCTGTAAGGCATCGCCAAAAATTTCACTATTTTGAGTATACGGCAGACCCTATTTATTTACGAGTTTCTTTATAGATGAGAAACAAAAATTTTCGAAAGCACAGTAGCCATACAATCCATTTCGCCATTGCAGTGAGGCAATCTATTTTAAAATCAATCCATACTACATTGGATTAAAACGAAAATCAGGCTCATTTTAAGAATTAGAGAAAAAATTACTATTATTTTTTGAATATATGAACTTTTTAATGTAATTTTGATATTATAATGATATCAAACAAATTATATTATGATTGCAGAAAAAAAAATCCATCCACTTAATGGCTATATTATGTTGATTGCCATATTAGTGATCACAGCCATTTTTGCTTATTTAGCCTATGCCATGATTACTAGGGATAATCCCCTATTTGTACCAGTTATCATATTAGGCTCCTTGACATTTGCATTAGGTCTATCGGGCTTATTTGTAGTAAATCCCAATGAGTCTAGTGTATTGACCTTATTTGGGAAATATGCCGGTACAGTTAAGGAGGATGGACTACACTGGGCCAACCCGTTTTACAAAAAATCGAGAATCTCCTTAAGGGCTCGAAACTTCACAACCGAACACTTAAAGGTAAATGATAAAATAGGTAATCCAATAATGATAGGAGCTGTAGTCGTATGGCAGGTAGAGGAGACGGCCAAGGCAAGTTTCGAGGTCGATAATTACTTGGAATATGTAAATATCCAAAGTGAAACTGCACTGAGAAATCTAGCCAGCAAATATTCTTATGATCATTTTGATGACCATGGTAAAGAAATTACATTGCGCAGCGAAGGAGATGTAGTGAACAAAGAATTAGAAACTGAATTGTCTGCAAGACTAGAATTAGCAGGCATTCAGGTGATAGAAGGCCGTATTGTACATCTCGCTTACGCTTCAGAAATTGCACAAGCTATGCTCCAACGCCAGCAGGCAACCGCCATCGTAGCAGCAAGAAGCAAGATCGTAGAAGGTGCGGTAGGCATGGTAAAAATGGCTTTAGATCAACTAAAACAAGACTCCATAGTGGACTTAGATGAAGAGAAAAAAGCCGCTATGGTCAGCAACTTGATGGTGGTGTTGTGTAGTGACAAATCCACACAACCTGTGATCAATGCGGGTTCTTTGTATTAAATTATCCATTAATTAAATTAGAACAAATTATATGGAATATAAAATAATTTCACAAGGTATATTTGAATCAGAAAGACGATTTGAAACTCGTATCAATGAATTAGCACGAATGGGTTGGCGAATAAATAGTGTGAGTCATAAACATTCTATAACTGTGGTAGTAATGGAAAAAGCTACACGCACTGCATAATTTAAGACAATTCCAATTTATGAAAGGACTATAGGTCCTTCTTATTTAACCTCAATAAATCAATTAAGATTTGGCCGAAAAGAAAAAATTTGTACTTCGTTTAGATGCTGAAACATTAGCTGCCCTGGAAAAATGGGCAGCTGATGAATTTCGGTCTATTAATGGACAGTTAGAATATCTATTGCACAAGAATCTTAAAGACGCAGGGCGGCTTAAAACTAATTCATTGAATAAGGAGAACAAAGAAGATCTAAAAACAAACAAAGAATAACTGAAGCACTATTCTTCATTTATGAATTTATATTCGATATTATTTTAGTCTATACTATCCGTTATTATAAGTGATATAAACCATAAAGTTAAAATATAAAATAATAATGCTTCGACCTTTATTAGTAAAATAGATTGATTTGCTATATGGCAAATCTTTTATCATTGATATGCTGTTAAAGTTTTATTGTTGTATATGCGATAGAAATCGTCGCATCCCAAGCCTATGCACAGGTTCTTGTTGCCATTAGAAAAATAATAAGTTCGCAAGCACACCCTTCAGCGAGCAACCAAGCCATAGCACTGATTTTGGCTTGCCATTGAAAATAAACTATTCAGCAATTAACGAGGGATACAGCAAAAAATATAGTGATAGCGCAGATTCTTGCTACCTATAACAAAAATAAAGTCGCAAGTAACCCAAGCCTTTAGGCGTCATCATAATTGCAATAAAGTGAATTGCATTTTTGTGCTGGAAACTTAACAGATTGTATTCTAATACACACGTGATTTTACACTAAAAATTGAAACAACTCTGGATTATCATTGATGCGCTGAAAAAATATTTCTTGTTCATCCATACGCGCCATTAATGATTCATAATCTTCCTTGCGCTGAAACTCAAGTCCAAGCACTATAGGACCTGTACCGCGGTTATTTTTTTTAGTGTATTCAAAGTGGCATATATCATCATTAGGTCCAAGTACATTGGTAATAAACTCTTTTAATGCACCCGGTCTCTGTGCAAGTCGAATAATGAAATAATGTTTAAGTCCTTCAAAGAGCTGGCTTCTTTCCTTGATCTCCGCCATGCGAATGATGTCATTATTTCCACCACTTACTATGGCACATACTGACTTACCTTTAATTTCCTCTTTATAATAATCCAAGGCTGCAATGGACAATGCGCCTGCTGGTTCTACCACAATGGCCTCTTCATTGTATAACTTGAGTATCCAAGAACATATCCTACCTTCAGGCACAAGTACAATATCATCTAATATATCCTTTGCCATTCTGAAATTCATATCCCCTACGCGCTTGACTGCTGCACCATCCACAAAACTATCCATTTCGACTAATGCCGTATTGACACCGAGTTCTAAGGAGCGTTTCATCGCAGGTGCTCCAGCTGGTTCCACTCCTATGATCTTGGTATGAGGGCTAATTTGTTTTACATAAGAGCCTACACCACAACACAAACCTCCACCACCTATGGGAATGAATAAATAGTCTAATGGTGTGTTTAACTCTTCTAATATTTCGATGCCTACTGTCCCTTGACCTGCAATGACTAACTCATCGTCGAATGGATGAATAAAGCTAAGGCCATGTTCTTTCTCATATATCCTCGCCGCATTATAAGAGTCATCATAAGCATCGCCTTTGAGTATAACTTCTATAAATGACTTGCCAAACATTTTGACTTTATCAATTTTTTGAGAGGTGGTAGTGGCTGGCATGAAAATCTTGCCGTGAATGCCCAATTTAAAACAAGAATAAGCAACACCCTGTGCATGGTTTCCCGCGCTGGCGCATACGATACCTTTGTCTTTTTCTTTCTGCGATAGTGAGCTCATTCGATTATAAGCACCACGTATCTTATAAGACCTTACGATCTGCAAATCTTCACGCTTGAGCAGTATATTGGCATTAAAAGCTTCATTGAGGCTATTGTGCTCTGTAAGTGGCGTACGTGTGGCAACCCCTTTGAGCTTGTCCTGTGCCCTTATAATATTAACTATCGAAATAAAAGAATCCTTCGTATGGGACATATATGGCGTAAAAATAGGATTTTTATTTACAAATTGCCAATTAAGAAAAACTGGGTTATCTCAAGATTGATTTCTATTTTAATAACTTATTCCACTTAGCATTCACTCACACTTGTATAGATATCTTTATAATTACATATCCGATGTCCATAAATTTAGGTATCCTCAAAAAGGAGTCAAGTTTTATCTGAAAAACTTAGAACAATATAAGAATTGGTTATATTTTTGTTCTAAGACCCAACCTTATGAAATATATTTTTACGCTCTTATTGGTTTTATTTTCGATTAAGCCACTGGCCAGCCAGAATCTCATTGATAATATTTCCTTTACAGATATAGAAGGACAATCACATTCCGTACATAATTACTGCAACCAAGGCAAGACCGTGGTGCTTTATTTTTTCTTCGTGAATTGTGGTATTTGCAATGTGGTTACACCAGTTATGCAAACCATATATGATGCTAATGGCGGTGATAATGGCTGCTTGGAAATACTAGCCCTCGATGTGCTGGATGATGATTCCGTAGCAAGCATACAACAATATGCAAGTTCTAAACAAGCCGAATTTCCGTTTTGTAGTAACAACTCCAATATTCTTATGACATTTATCAATGAGTTCTCGAGTGCTGGCACTCCTGGTATTCTCATAATAAATTCCGACAAAGAAATCACTTATGCAGGCAATGGCAGTATAACATACAATACACTGAATGGATTAATCGAAACGGCACTAGGACAATCTGCATGTACTACGTCAATCACTCATACACCTACTGAAATGCCACTCACCATCTATCCTACCTTAGCGAATGATTACATAACTTTACAATCGAATGTATTGCTATGGGATAACTTATCCATCTACAATACAAGCGGTCAACAATTATTAAGTAAGAATAATCACAATGTAAGTCAGATTGAGATTTCAAGCTTGCCAAGTGGTGTATATTACATACGCGCAATGCATAACAACAATTATGCAACGACAAAATTCATAAAGCAATAATCGGGTAGTTCTAATTTCTATTTTTCGCTAACGCTGATACTGATTAAAACTGATCATTGAAACCAAATACGGGTTTGCGATGGATCCATGCACCATTGGTAAAATCGGGTATTTCTTGAAGTGCCCCTTGTTCGGCTATTGACTTTTCGCTCAGTGGTGTAATAGCATACCAAGTTGCTAGATCATATACATCGAGTGGAAATTCTTTATTTCGTTTTATACATTCGATAAAAGCATTGATAAGGAAATAATCCATACCTCCATGGCCTGACTCAGCAGCGGCAGCGGATTTGTTTTTCCATAGTGGGTGATCATATTCATTGAGCAGTGCTTCTGTATTTTCCCATCTATGGGATTTATTCATTCGTTTTTCCATGTATATGTGTCCTTGGTTAGGTTCACCCCATCCAAAATCCTGCCATAGACCTTCAGTTCCTTGCACTCTAAATCCCAAATTATAAGGTCGCTGAAGGCTAGTGTCATGGGTCAATAAGATCGTTTCGCCATTAGCACATTGTATTTGTGTATTTACGATATCGCCTTGCATAAATTTAATTTGCGCATTGGGATGATTCTGTCCGCCTTTAGGATGCTCCTGAATATATTTTGTGAGGCCACGTGCTTTAGAAGATATTGAAGACATACGCAACAGTCTATTGCCTCTATTGATGTCAAACATCACCGCTATAGGGCCTAATCCGTGCGTGGGATATAATTCTCCATTGCGCTTTACATAGTGGCCAGTACGCCATTTTGCTTCACTATAGCCCGTAGTACCAAACTCTACGCCTGAGTTATAGGCCGTTACCCCATCATTGAACAGCACCCCTCTTAAATCGTGTTCATAACCACCTTGTCCATGGATAAGCTCCCCAAACATTCCCATGCGCACCATATTGAGGATAGCCATAACATCGCGCCGATAACAGACGTTTTCCATCATCATAATCGGCACCTTCGTAGCCTCATACACTTGCACATAATCCCAGCACTCAGCTATGCTCATAGCACCACAAACCTCGAGACCTGTAATTTTACCTGCGCGCATCGCATCAATGGATTGTACATGATGCCATTCCCAGGGGCTAGCGATAATTACTGCATCCATATCCTTTTCCAGAAGCATGTTGCGGTAGTCATAATCGCCATCATTAAATTCCTTTGCTTTATTTCGATTGTATTTCTGCAATAGCGATTGACCCATCGCCATCATCGAAGGATCAGGATCAGCATAGGCGACAATTTCCACATCATCGCGCTTCAGGAGCTCCTCTACATGTGCTTGACCCCTAAAGCCAATTCCTATGATACCAATCCGCACTTTATTACTCAGTTCAGTATGACTCGCAAATAAAGAATTTGGCAGTATCAATGCGCCCATGCCCAGCATGCTGGCCTCTTGTATAAATGTTCTTCTCCTCATGATTAGCCTGATTTTAGAATGACCAAAAAAACGACTGACTCATAAAGATAATTTATATCAAGAATAAAGCTAAATTGTGATCCATCACTTTTATAAATAAGTGATTATTAATACTAATAATCTCAACTAAAAATTTCAAAGCATCCTAAGTTCAATAGACAGTATAATAGAGGAACTATCATGGGCGAACCCCTAGTTGTTCGACAAGCTCACAACTAGGGTCAGGCTATCCAGCGCTCCGTTTCACTTCGGTACTTCGTACTAAACGCTTCCTATCCTTTTCGCAATGACACCAGTTAAAAAATAAAAATCATTGTTTTATAGAAAAATATGTAGTCAAAATTACTGATTTACTAATTGTCCTATAATGTATTCTATAATACCCTACAAGTCATATCAAATGTGATGTGCAATCGCATAATCTATCACCAGTATTCTAGAAAAAACATTAACCCAAACCAATTACACAACAAGGCTTTATTTACCTTGAATAATAGAAGTTATCAATTGTTTGCACACCAAGTTAAAAGGGTATTATTTGCCTAAGTTCTGAATATTATCTCCTCCGATATTATGCAGCTAATAGAATGCGAATAAACACAAAACAGCTTACATCTAAACATTACAAATTACAATAATAAAGATTGCTTTTGCACATTGCCTATTAGTTTATGCAATAGCAAAATTGTGTGGTGTATAAGTTGATTAGCTTACAATGTGTTTTCCTAATAAAGCCTGCATCCTTATTATTGAATTTGTCCATTACCTATTGTTCCTCATTGTTGTATTCGCGATAGGGATGCGGAATGGTTTAGTCTTATTCACTGACTCCCAACACTGATGTCCTAAATAAGCTGGGTTGATACATACAGTAGTTTATAGATCGTGGAATAAAAAAGGAGTCAGTGAATAAGACCGAAACAACGTGAAGCCTGGAGCAGCCCGGGCCTGTAAGGCATCGCCAAAATCTCCTAATTTATAGTTATGAGTAACCATTAATTGATCCATGCGTCCCAGTCTTTCCATACGGGTTGCAAATTTTGTTGTGTGAGCATATCGGCTATTTCTTGTGGTGAGCGATCATCATCAATTTCAAACTGCTCTAAGGCATCAGGATTTGTTACATATCCACCAGGTTCAGTTTTACTTCCAGCACTCATAGCTGTAATACCCAAACTAGCTACTAGGTTGCGAAAGGAGGCGCTTTCTCTTGTGGACAAGGATAATTCAACTTGAGGCTTGTATAATCTGTAAGCGCATATCAATTGCAATAGTTCGCGCTCATTCATTGGGTTTTTAGGCTCTTGCACACCACTAGCAGGACGCAATCGAGGAAACGAAATACTGTACTTCGTGCGCCAATATTTTTTTTCTAAATAATCTAAGTGGAGGGCACAGAAGGCGGAATCAATTCGCCAATCTTCTAAGCCCAGCAATACACCTAATCCTATCTTATGAATACCAGTGCTGCCAAGTCTATCAGGCGTATGGAGCCGATAATCGAAATTGGCTTTTTTGCCTTTGGGATGATATAATGCATAGTTTTCTTTGTGATAGGTTTCTTGATAGACTAGTACGCTATGCAATCCACTATGAATGAGTCGTTCGTATTCATCAGCATCTAATGGTTGTACTTCAATACTGATATTAGAGAAAAAAGGCTTAAGCAATTCGATGGCGTGAAGAATATAATCAACACCTACTGTTTTTTGGGCTTCACCAGTTACGAGCAACACATGCTGATAGCCCATAGCCTTAATAAACTCAGCTTCTTTTATTAGCTCTTCATCCTTGAGGGTAATACGAGGTATCTTATTAGTAAATGAAAACCCACAATAAGTACATATATTTTGACATTCATTAGATAAGTAGAGTGGTATGTACAACTGTATGGTATTTCCAAAATTTTGTCGTGTAGTGACAATGCTTTTTTGCACCATATTTTCAAGGTAGGGCGCAGCTGCGGGACTTATCAATGCCATAAAATCATTCCACCCTAAGGATCCTATTCGATTCAATGCATTAAGCACATCTTGTTCATCGAGGGCAACAAATTTTTGAGCTAAGTCCTCCCACTTATAGGTGTTGTATAATTCACTAAAATTGTTCACTAGGTTATGCAATTGTAATGGCTAATCACTTTAACGAATCAAAGTCACCGTACCTTTTTTCTCCAGAGGAATGCCATTCATAGAATTCATTTTTATCACATAAGAATATACGCCTTGTGGCGCAGTCTTTCCATTGGGGTCACTGCCTGTCCACCCTTGTTCAGGATCAGTGGAGGTAAATAGTATTTCACCCCAGCGATTGAATATCATCATGGTATAACTATCCATATCGGGATACAATACTATCGGCTTAAAAATATTTTCGGTTCCATTAGGTGTGAATATATTAGGCACAATTATCCTAGAATTTTGGGATATACAAGTTGTATTGCTGAGTGAATTCAATTCCAGCTCATTACCACTTGGATCTATTAGGTTGTATATCGCCTCTATCTGATAACAGAAACGGCTATTCAATGGCGTCATCCCTGTTACATTATCGGTATATTCGAGTACGGAGCCATCAACGGTAACTAAGGGGTCAGTGAACCCTAGATCTTCTCTATAGATATTATAGGCGGTTACTGTTCCATTTTCTATCTCATAAGCATTCCACTCCAGTGTATTGGTAAGATTAAAATTGTCTTTTCCTTTCACATAGATTGTTTTCACTAATCCAGATATAATCTGAGCCACACAAGTATCCCTTGCCTCAACCTGATAATAATATGCACGACTTGTAGCGAGTGCTGATAGGTCCGTAGTATCCATTTCCGCTGGTAAAGCAATTATGGGATTATAACCTATTACCGTTTCGAGATCGGTAGGCGTATTACCCCTGTTAATATTGTACAGGTACGCGCTCTTTCCTGGATCATTGAACCACTCTAACTCCACATCATTTTCATTGATTACGGAGGCCCGCTTCCAATTAATATAAAATGGCATAGGGGGCGTGCTAAATGCATAGCAAGTTCTATTAGAAGAAGATACATAACCATCTACACTTGTAGCTTCCACTCTGAAACACAGATCAATTGTATCCTGTGGCAACAATTGGTATTGAAAACTCAAGTCTGTACTATTACCCGATAATGTACTAATAACCTCATCATTTTTATACACCTTATAATCCACAATCCCATTGGTTTCCCATCCTACATAAGGCGTCCAACTAAAATTAAAATAGCCATCGCATATAAATTCTTCGGCGCGGAACAAGATGGTGCTGTGAAGGTTGCCACTATAACTTCCTGGCTCGCCGCAGCCATCCCTTGCTGCTAGGTCATAACTTTCTACTTTTTGGCTAGGCGAGGAAGTTAGGTCGAGGTAATAAGTGATCGTAGTACCATCAATGGTCGTAAGACTTTGGATACTGGAATTAAAAACCCTAAATATTTTAGTGCCAAAATAATCGGGATAGTCATCCATATTCCAGTATAGCTCCACAATATTATTTTCATTGACGGTAACATAGTCAAGGGTGGGTGGCTGTGGTTCTGTATTGGCAATCGTATCGGATGGGACTGAAAGCACCCCGCCACATTCCTGGGTCATATAGTAGAAAACAGCCCCATACTGCAAGTCTGGCGTTGAATGAATATAAAGAGAAACTGTTGGGTCAAAAACGTCAGCAATGAGCTCAAAAGGGCCTTGTGGCTGGTTAGCGCCCCATATATGATAACTCTCAAAGTTGCTGCCACAGTTAGCGACATCGGCCCAATTGATGGCGATGTAATTGTTGATTGTATCCTCCACACACAATACATTGGGTGGTAGGACCTGAGCAATAAGAGAATTGTAAAATCCTATAAATACGATAAATGACAGTAGGTTCTTCATTAATTTTTTTTGGGATAGCGGCACAAAATTACACTTTTATACTCCCGCACACAATTTTTAACGCAAACTTATCGCCTATGGATACTTAATTAGATAATTTTTTTTCGTTATGAATAATTAATTAACTAAAATTGCCATTAATTTAATCCATAATGGCCTCAAAAATAAAATCCGAGACCCATCTAAAATCTGAATTGATTCAGAAATATCGAGAATCTATTGCCTTGCGATATGAACCATCTCAGCTCATGTCCATATTTGAACTGCCCGAAGGTGTGGAGGAAAAGGAGATTTTAGCACTCAAAGAATATTTTTTGGATTATATCTATCCGCCACCAGCCGAACGCGAGCGATTAGAAGCCTCCTTTGAAACATTAAAACACTTCCTATCACAGCCTACTAAAGTCTGGTTTTTATTGGGCAATATGGCCACCGCTATTTTTAAGTATGGCAGAATGTTTCCACAGGCACTGAAGGCGGGATACAGCGCATTAGAAGCCTACCTTAAAGCTACTGAATTTGAAGATAAATTATTAAGGGCAGCTGTAGAAAAAAAAATCAAATCCCCTTTATTACAACCACAGTTTGAAGACTGCCTTCGTGCTTTGCCTAAGGAAAGCATGCAACAATTTGCGAACGAAGTGTGTCACCTATTCGAAATACTAGCTAATGTGGACTTGCTGAAAAGAACGATCGTGATAATGGAAAATATAGTGGACAAGATGGAACAAAACACCGATCGTTTTACCCGCAAAGAAACGGAAGCTATAGAATGGGGTGTTGAGATATTGCGCAAAGGCTATGCATTGTTCTCCGTTATGCCTGCCGATTTGCGCAGCAGCATTATTGATGTCGTACGCGAAAATGAGCGTGAATTCATCGAAACCTTATTTGCCCACAGCAAATCCTAATCAATCACCAATGCGATTCTAATTAAAACAATTATTGACCTAGTAAAGAATGGCTTTATAAAGAAAGGTTTACCTTTGCGGAATCGGTCATTAAGGACACATGGATGTTTAATTTACCTAATATTATTACCCTCGCCAATTTATTATTTGGGTGCCTCGCTATTACTGCTATAGGCAGTGGACAGGCTGAAATGGTATGGCTATGGATCGCGCTGGCATTAGTAGCTGACTTTGCCGATGGATTAGTGGCTCGCTGGATGAAGATCTCCTCACCCATCGGAAAGGAATTAGACTCCTTGGCCGACGTGGTCTCCTTTGGTCTAGTTCCTGCATTTATGATGTATCAAATGATGTGTGTGAGTCTTTATGGCGATAGTGCTTGGACATCCATACAATTTGACTGGCAAGCCTCTACTGCCTTTATCATCGCTCTTTTTTCAGCTATGCGCTTGGCTAAATTCAATTTGGATACGCGTCAGACCAAAGGATTTATAGGCGTCCCTACCCCCACTAATTGTGGTGTGATCTTAGGGCTATATGCCACCATGCAAACAGCTTTTCTGGGGCTAACTGACTACCTAAACAATTATTATGTATTACTGGCCATCACAATATTTACATCCTATATGTTATTGGCTGAACTGCCCATGGTGTCGAACAAGATTGACAACCTTAGCATTAGAGAAAACAAGGATAAATTATTCTTACTCACTATCTTTATCCTCTCCCTGGTCTTCTTTGGTATGTTTGGCTTTGTGATCAGTTATGTTTTTTATATTTTATTTTCATTATACAATTATAAGTTTTCTACTATATGAAATTTCAAGCGGAAATAATGATAATGCCCTTACAGGAGTTATTAGATCCACAGGGCAAGGCTGTAGAAGCAGGGCTACAAAAAAACTTGAATATGCCTGAACTGGAACATGTGCGCATAGGCAAATTCATAACAATGAATGTACAGGCAACGGATGAAGCCAGTGCCGCTCAATTTGTCGAAAGAGCCTGCAAAGAATTGTTAGCGAATGCTGTGATGGAATCTTATAAGTATAAATTGTCAAAGCTATCCTAATTGAATCGTCGCATACTTTAGTCAAGCATACAATTAAAGCCTCCTTGTATATTGAATCCATAGGATAGGCTATGCACAAGCACTTATATTATACCTGAATAATCTTATCTATTCATTGGTGAGGACTGACTAATCGCAATCCTTCTACCTCTAAAATATAAAAGCCTTTGGCGATGCCTTATAGGCCCGGGCTATACCTTTCGAATCATTTTTTTATAAGGCAAAAAGAATCTGCGCTTTCGCTTGATTTGGGGCTTTCTGATTTTATTAGTTTTTCAAATGCCATCAAGAATCTTCGCAAGCTCGATTTGCTGACGCTCCGGTACTGGGTTGGCGGGCTTTCGACATAATTGCATAAAACAATTGAAAGCCCGCCACCACAGCACAAACCCCTACTATCCCTATCGCTTTAACCGATTTACGATTCACGATTTTCGATTTATGACCCTGGGAGGCTAGCGCGATTTATGATACCCGATTTTCGACTTACAACATATATGCTTGTTCTTATAACTGCACTAAGTCTAGCCGCCATTATCTAGTGTGTGATGCCTCGTTAAAGCGATTTACGATACCGGCTTTTCGATTTACGACCCTGATGTTGGTTGCAGCAAATGTATTCAGTCCATTGCCTATTAAGTGATTCAGCATTTTGGACTAAATACTAACAATGTTAGATTGAATGAGTGAAAGAAATACCGCTTGCTCAAATATTTCAACAGATATAGATTTTATTAGAAAAATAAATTCTAAGACGGAGGACATATAACCAATGTCAATAGTGCTAACAAACAAAAAACCACCAGTGAATAAAAAATAATAAGCGTACGATATAAAGATATGGTGCTTGTACAATACAATATTAAGCCCTTATGACTGCCACAAAGATTTCCTATGGATCTCAAATACTGAAACTCTAAAAATAAATACATTAAGGACTATTTTATCAAGCAGTTCGGCCATATTACTTTCGATACCAAAATCATCAATAAATTTATTAACTTGAATCCTATGGACTTATACTACTGCTGTTATTACAAGTAAGGCGTACAATATACTATTTAGCTTAAGCAAAATATACATTTACATTTACCCATTCTCTAAAAGTTCCTAGTTAGGTTGTTTGCTATGCTAATTATTTCACCATAGGACATACTATCCTCAAATAAATCTTCATTAATAACATATATATTTTCATTGTCTCGGTTTACAACAAATATTATATCAGATTCAAAGCAAGCTTTACAATCAATATTTACTTTAATCATTTTCTCATTTTCAAGCCTATAAGCATTTCCTTCTGTATCCAAAACATATAATTTCTTATTTCTTTCAAATAAAATATATTTATCTCCAATGTATTCCGGATATTCCTGTTCGCAATAAAATTTTGAACAAGATTCATTTAATGTTGTGTCCTTATAGCCTGTTTCATAACAAGTTGGTAATGGCCTCCGATAGATTGTAACTCTTCCCTTTCTATGACTTCGAGAGGCAACATATAAGGTATCATCTTTAGTTTCTAAAATTTGAGGAAAAGAAAAATAAGATTCAGAGTAAGGTTCTTGGGAGTTTTCAAATCCATTAGTTCCTATGGATAAATAAATAGTGTACTTTAATGGAAAAATAGTAAACTTTTGTTCCGGTAACTTTTCATCGAAAATGTTATGGTCAAAATAATACAAAACATTATAAAATGGGCAAGTCCAAGTTCTTGTCATAGGACTATACATAGTCAATCTATCCCCCGAAATGTTAAATCCAAATTTATTGCGTGCATGCTTAAATCTGGTTATATGGTATTGATATTTTTTTACTTGTTGACCCTTCACTTCTACAGTTTTTGTCAAATATATTAGGCTGTCATTAATATCGCTGTAAAACATAGCCTCTTGGCTATAAATGATTAGCGGATAACTGGGACATTGAGCTATGGATTCTCCCTTAGAAGCAAATAGCAAAAGAATAGCAATATAACTAAACAATTTTAGAAGGTTATAACTAATTTTCATTGAATATCTTTTAGTTTGTCAAAATATTATTTAATAGTAGGCGCGGATTAGAACCTTGTTGCCATATAACTTCATTATCCATAATTTGATTATCATTATAGAATTGATAAAAATATTTTGGAATGTACAAGACATTATTCATCTAAGATAAAATAGACATTTCTCTCCAATCAATAAACTCAACTGGCAGATTTTGGAACCTATTTCGGCTGTGGCAAATGATTTCATTTTATTCACATAGTGGTTTGTGTTCAACAGTTTTCGGATTTTTATAAGGATTTGAATACATATTATTAGAATTTTATGAGTTACCTAGCTATCTATATACATAAAATACCAGACACATAAAATTAAGCCAAATACTAATTGGTTGCTTCACACCACTTTGTACTTTAACAAATTTTCCAATAAATAAGCCCGTTGCAGATAAAAGTCTCTGCTAAGCCGCTAAAAAAACTAGTTATTCTGTAGCTTGAAATTCATTTAATAAGTAATTAACTGGATTTAGTTTAGTAATAATGTCTAACACAATGAATTTTTAGCTCTACTGAATGCTACTAAAAGGTTCTAGTTGGTTTTAGCAATTTATGACTGATTAAGGAAGGTCAGTTGAGTTACAATGTGGTCACTTAGGCAAGTGGATGTATTTGAGATTGGGATGGATGTGAGCAACCAAGCGATGGCGCAGGTTCTGTTGCCATTAGAAAAATAATAATTTCACAAGTGTTACCCCACAGAGAGCCATCGAGCGATAGCGAAGATTCTTGCTTGCCAATGAAAATATAACTTCCAGCATATAACAAGCGAGGACTTGTAGATGAAACCATGCGATGGCGCAGGTTCTTGCTACCTTTAAAAATCAAATAATAGCAAGCAATCAAACTACCGTTACGATATAGTGAAGCAAAGCGGAACTATAAAAAGATACGGTGCAGATTCTGGCTCGCTAAAAGCAATCAATAAGCCAGAAATAGCCCGGGCGGCAGGCATCGCCAAAATCGAATACTCATGAGTTATTTATCAAGCCCTAAATTAACAATTCGGCCAATAAAAAAGCCCAAAATTTTGTTATCAATTTTGGGCGATTTAAATATTCTATTCGTTTTTATTAATTTAAGACTTTACACGTTCCATATATTCATTGGTCAGTGTATTAACTCTTATGCGCTCTCCTTCATTGATAAACATTGGTACACGTACATTCGCACCTGTTTCCACTGTTGCATTTTTATAGGCATTGGTAGCAGTATCACCCTTTACTCCATTTTCAGCAAATGTGATTAGCATTTCAACATATTGAGGCAATTCGCAGCTCAGTACTTCTTCTTTCTCCGCATGGAATACGATTTCCACCCCTTGTCCTTCTTTGAGCAATGGAGGATTGGAAACTTGTTGTTCCTGCACAGTAACTTGTTCATAAGTTTCGGTATTCATAAATGTATAACCTGACTCATCTTTATAAAGAAACTGAAAAGGACGGCGCTCCACACGAGCAGTTATAATATTGTGTCCTGATGGAAAAGTATGTTCTAAAACCTTACCCGTGTATAAGCTTTTCAGCCTCGTACGAACGAATGCATTTCCTTTGCCAGGTTTTACATGTTGGAACTCTAC
Organism: uncultured Chitinophagales bacterium; assembly: GCA_964480615.1. Taxonomy (GTDB): domain Bacteria; phylum Bacteroidota; class Bacteroidia; order Chitinophagales; family UBA2359; genus CAYZQX01. Next base: position 21,379 of record CAYZQX010000010.1, read on the forward strand.
GATTTGCCATATATCGTGATTCATTTCTAGGCAAAGGCCATTTCTAAAGTCTGCAGTTGTTGCCATAAAATTTTATAAAAAATTTTTTTGTTTTAATATTGAGATGATTGTGAGAATAGCGATAAGAGAATGATTAAAACTAATGAAACATAACCATTAACTTACTATTTGCCTTTATTCAATCACTATTTGGAATTTTTATCATAGGACCATTTGAGATAGGTAGCGGCCCAAGTAAATCCACCGCCAAAGGTAGCAAGGATTATATTATCTCCTTTTTTTAGTTTCGATTCCCAGTCCCAGAGACACAGCGGCAATGTAGCAGCTGTGGTGTTCCCATATTTTTGAATATTCACCATTACTTTATCCAAGCTCACCCCCATCGAAGAGGCTACTGAATCTATAATGCGCTTATTGGCTTGATGTGGTACAAACCAACTCACATCATCCCCAGTGAGGCCATTTCTTTTCATTACCTCTAAGGATATGTCGGCCATATTTTTTACCGCAAACTTAAATACGGTTTTACCCTCTTGAGTCACAAAATGTTGCTTAGCACTTACTGTTTCCAGACTAGCAGGAAAATTACTCCCACCAGCTTTCATATACAAGTATTGTGCGCCATCGCCATCACTCTTGAGGAGGCTGTCCTTAATGCCAGTATCATCGACTGATGGTTCTAATAACACAGCACCAGCACCATCCCCAAAGATGATACAGGTAGCCCTATCAGAATAATCAATAATGCTCGACATCTTGTCAGCACCTACTACGATAATTTTTTTATACGCCCCAGAGGCGATCATTGCTCGGCCTACTTCTAATGCATATAGGAAACCCGAGCAAGCAGCTGTCACATCGAAGCTGGGAATATGTCCTAACCCCGCCTTCGCACAAATGATATTAGCTGTCGATGGAAAAACCATATCAGGTGTTACAGTAGCGCATATAAGCATATCTACCTCATGAGCCAATGTATTCGTTTTAGCGAGCAATCCAAGTACGGCCTCTTTGGCCATCTCAGAGGTGCCACGCCCTTCACCCTTCAATATATGGCGTTGTGTGATTCCTGTTCTTTCCTGAATCCACTCATCGGTGGTATCTACCATTTTTACTAAATCAGCATTAGTCAGCAGGTCGGGTGGTAACCACCCATGCACTCCTGTAATTGCCGCAGTGACTGCGCTCATATATTTAGGTTATGTAAAAAATAAGAAGAAACGAACAAATCCTACAATAAAAACATTCTAAAAACTATCGACCACAAAGTCGTTCGTTTTAAGATTATTCTTCAGTCGGAGGCGTAATGTCTTCGCTTTTCTTTAATTCCATTACCATGCGACCACGGTAGAAAAGATTACCATCCACCATGTGCGCTCTATGCCACAAGTGGGGCTCGCCAGTTGTAGGGCAGGTACCTACAGTAGGTGCGCTTGCCTTATAGTGAGTTCTTCTCTTATCTCTTCTTGTCGAGGAATGTCTTCGTTTAGGATGTGCCATAACTTATTTATCAAAATTTATTTTCTTCAATTCAGCCCAACGTGGGTCAATTTCTATTTTATCATCAGTATCCTCCGAAGGGGGTTTATTTCCTTCAAAGTCATTGATACAATCTTCGGGATTAGGATGAATCTTGCGAATAGGGATACACAGCACGGTGTATTCATAGAGCAACTGAGCCACATTATACACCACATCTAATGGTGAAATATATGCTATATCATCCTCTCCGCTATCCTTTTCATCAGGTTCTCCGAACTTTATGATATGCTGATATTTTCCTTTTATAGGTAATAAAAATGTTTCAGAACATCTGTCACATTCTGTCTTAACCTTGCCCCTCACCCTGAAATCAAGCACAAAAAAATCGGCTGATTTGTAAAAATCCAAAGCGACCTTCACTTTTGCTTTATCGATAGGAGATTCAGGGAATAATCCCAAAAATTCTTTATCAATTTCATACACAAAATGATGGAGTCCAGGTTTTAGGCCGGCAAAAGGAATATCATATATGCTAAAATCCTTCAAGGAACGCTTCCTTAATCCAAATGGAGGACAAAAATAGGTAATTTTAAGGAGTTAGCAAACAGTGGCAGCTCATTATTATCAAAATTCTTTAATTTAAGTCTCAAATTCTACTTTTTTTGTCCTTCCTTGCAATTATAATTATAATTTTACCACTTTCTTATCCGAACCTTTCATGGATACCGAGCCGCTAAAACAATTTTTATCCACCCTTACTGAAGCTCCAGGCGTGTATCGTTTTCTCGATGATCAACGCAATATTCTATACGTTGGAAAAGCTAAAAATCTAAAGAAACGAGTTTCATCCTATTTTAACAGGGAACAAGAACATGGCCGATTGCGCATCCTAGTAAAAAAAACAGCCCATATTGAAGTCACCATCGTTGAAACTGAGAAGGATGCACTGTTACTTGAAAACAGCCTTATCAAAGCTTATCAACCTAGGTATAATATCAACTTAAAAGATGACAAATCATACCCTTATATAACCATCCGCAATGAGCGATTCCCAAGAGTTTATTTGACAAGACAAAAATCCGATGATGGAGCTGAATACCTCGGACCTTATACCTCAGCACAAAAAGCGAGAACCATACTGGACTTCTTAAAAAAATTATTCCCACTCCGCACCTGCTCCTTAAACCTAACAGAAAAAAACATCCTAGCAGGAAAGTTTAAAATATGCCTCGAATTTCATATTGGGAACTGTCTTGGACCTTGCGAAAATCGCCAGACTGAAGAGGAATATTTAGAGCATATCAAACACATAAGACATATACTCAAAGGGAATTATCATCCCGCTATCAAAAATCTAAAAACTTCAATGAATAATTACGCCGAAAACTTCGAGTTTGAAAAGGCACAGCAAGCCAAGGACAAACTAGAGATTCTCGAGGCCTATTTCAAAAAAACCACCATTGTTAGCCAAACCATTCAAAATATCGATGTGCTAGGATACTACATGGAAACTGATAAAATGACTGTGAACTTACTCAAGATCGTCAATGGTACCATTATCAAAACACAAATGTATGAGGTTTCACAAAAATTAGATGAAACCTCCACTGAATTATTAGAAAGACTTATAGAATCAATCTATGCTGAGGATGGCAATGAAATGGTAGAGCTGGTCATTCCTGAACCTGTACAGCTTCCCGATGGGAATATTAGACTCACCATTCCACAGAGAGGTGATAAAAAAGAAGTGCTACTCCTCGCTACACGCAATGCAGAATACTACCACAAGCAAAAAAAGATCAAGGAAATACAAAACGAAGGAAAGGATAAATCTCAGATCATATTGGAAATGATCAAGCAAGACTTTAGACTTACCGAATTACCTACAAGAATAGAATGTTTCGATAATTCAAATTTCCAAGGCACCAGTCCCGTGGCCTCCATGGTTTGCTTTATTAATGGCAAGCCAGCTAAAAACGAATACCGCCATTTTCATATCAAAACAGTTGTAGGTCCTGATGACTTTGCCTCTATGGAAGAGATCGTGTACCGTAGGTATAAGCGCTTGCTGGAAGAGGGAAAATCGCTTCCTCAACTAGTAATCATTGACGGCGGAAAGGGACAGTTATCCAGTGCGATGAACAGTATAAAAAAATTGGGCATTGAGCATAAAATTGCTATTGTGGGAATAGCTAAAAAGCTAGAAGAAATTTATTTTCCTAATGATCCATTGCCTTTACACATCAACAAAAAGTCTTATTCACTCAAGGTTATTCAGCGACTAAGAAATGAGGCACATCGTTTTGCAATTACATTTCACCGACAGGTAAGGAGCAACAAATTCACGAAGCCTAGCTTACTAGAAATCGAAGGTATAGGAAAAGAAACGGTATCTACATTATTCAAACATTTTAAATCCCTTCAAAAAATTAAAGAAGCGAGTTTAGAGGCACTGCAAGAAACAATTGATAAGAAAAAAGCACAACATATATATGACTTTTTTCACACCAGTCCTCCACAAGATCTCAAAGGCAATTCCGATCCATTATAGTTGGAATCTTACAAGTTTCAATAATTTTCCACATACAGCAAGATCCATTATTAGTTGAACACATTATCGACAATTTAGGCTATTGGAAAACATACTTAAAGAGTAAAATTGTAAAAAATTAAGAAAAAAAAATTGGGCGATGCCTCCGGCCCGGGCTATACGGGGCTTCGCTGCGCTCCGGTACTGTGGTGGCGGGCTTTCAATTGCTTGTAATTATTATGGCCGAAAGTCCGCCACCCCAGCACAAACCCCTCCTATCCCTATCGCTTTTTAACGATTCAAGATTAACGATTTTCGGTTTATGACGCTGAAGCTAGTTGTTCAGTAACTGCACTAAGTCTAGCGTCTAGCATCCAGTGTCTAGTGTCTAGTGTCCAGAGTCTAGTTCAAGCGATTTACGACACTAATGCTTGTTTCAGGAACT